>JAQUOK010000470.1 GCA_028717165.1 Victivallaceae bacterium
TTTCATTTTTATTTGACAGTATTAATCATGATTTTTGTAAAAGGCTTGTAATGAGGTAGTTAAAATGGTACCCGAGAGAGGATTTGAACCTCCGACCCACGGTTTAGGAAACCGTTGCTCTATCCCCTGAGCTACCCGGGCAACACTATAAAATAATTTGCGAACTCAAAAATTCAATTGAGCTCAGAAAAAATATAAAATATAATTTGGGAAACTTAGAAATTGTGACATACCAGGCCGTCACGGAGTTTCGGCTCAAACCAGGTTGATTTCGGCGGCATTATCTCGTTTGCGTCGGCTATGTCCATGAGTTGCCCGACGGTTGTCGCAAACATGGAAAAAGCAACCGCATGAGAACCGCTGTCAACAAGCTTTTCCAATTCCTTCGTTCCGCGGATGCCGCCGATAAAATCAATTCCGGTACTGGTGCGCGGATCATCGATGCCAAGCAGCGGCCCGAGAATATTATCCTGCAGGATGCTCACGTCAAGACATTCGATAACTCCGAGTTTGCCAATATCGAATTTAGGCTGGATCAGATACCATTTGCCTTTCAGATACATGCAGAATTCACCGGATTTTTGCGGAGAAGGATTATCTGTTGGAGTGACCGTGAATTTCTCTGAAATTTTTTCCTTCAGTTGTTCGGCGCTCAGACTGTTAAGGGTTTTCACCGCCCGGTTGTAAGGCAGGATTTTCAACTGTGACGCCGGGAAAGTTACTGCCAGAAAGAAATTATAATCTTCTTTGCCGGTGTGGTTAGGATTTTCAGGCGCGCATTCCGCCTGTGTACGGGCCGCCGCCGCGCTGCGGTGATGACCGTCGGCAATGTAGAGATATGGAATTTTTTCGAACATGGCGGAGAGCTTTTTACTGTTTACCGGATCCACTCGCCATATTATATGTTGAATTCCATCTGCGGCAGTGATATCGAAGGTTGGCATGGCTTGGGTTAATTCGGCAACTAAAGTGTTGATTTCCGCAGAATCCTGATAGGTCAGGAATGCCGGGCCGGTGTGTGAACGCAAAGTCATAACGTGACGGGTACGGTCGTCTTCTTTGTCCTGACGGGTTTTTTCATGTTTCTTGATTATATTGTTGCGGTAATCATCGGCAGAGGCTGCACCGAGAATCCCGGTTTGCGTATGATTACCCATTATCAGGCGGTAAATGTAAAGATGTTCTCCGGCATCGAGTTTTAATGGAGCGGTTTCACAGAGTTTTTTGAAGTTTTCGGCAGCCTTCGCGTAAACGCGGTCGGCATGTAAATCAATGCCTGGTTCCATATCGATCTCCGGACGTGAAACGTGTAAAAATGATAAAGGATTGCCGGCCGCCAATGCCGCGGCTTCTTCAGAATTTACCACGTCATAAGGTACTGCCGCTACTTCTTCTGCTTTTTCCTGGGGCGGCACTAAACCGTGAAAGGGCATGATTTTAGCCATCTTTATCTGTCTCCATTTATTGGAATTAAGAATAATTAAAACTACCAATTTAACCGCAGTTACCTGAAAGTTCAAAGTGATAACAGAAAAATACTGAGTTATTTAAGACGCAATCGCCAAAAGGCAAGAATAACGGAACCGACCTTCTGGAGGTGGCCGAGCCGTCGTGTGCGGAGCATTAGCGCAGAAACTGAAACAGAAATTTCAGGTGTTACCAGTTATTGACGGGGAAAATGCTTTTTTAAAAGCTCAAAGTTGGCAAATTTGGTTTTGAACTTGTCGCGTTTTTCTTTCATTATCTTTTCATATTTCTCCCGTTGTTCGGGACTGAGGATTAAACTGATTGCTTTAGTTTCTTCATCTATCTGTTGCAGCATGAACGGCTTGGTCTCCCGGAGCCGGGCGTAGTTTTGGCTTAAATGACGCAGATGAATAGTGTAAAATTGTTTTTGTTGTTGCTCATTTAAAGCCAGTTCCTTGATGATACTTTCTATTCTGGCGGCATGCCTTTGGGAAAAACTCAATTTGGGAGAAGCGGCTCTTACAATTAAATAAGTAGCTAAAGAACCTGTTATTACACCGGTTAACAATGTGAAAATTATTGTAAGCGTAAATTTTGTTTTCTTCATAGAGCCTTTCTCCGTTTTCTAGTCGAGCATGGCCAGACTGGTATAAATATTGCCGTCCGGATCGACATCCGCATTGTTCCCGGCCTGAGTATAAATGTAAAGCGCCAATATGACTGCCGCGGTTGCGCTGACTGTGAAACTTATCCAACTGAAACGCCAGACAGTGCGTTCAAATTTTGCCTGAATCTGGAACGGTTTCAGTTGATGTAAACGTTCAAGCAAACCTTGCTGCCAGTTCGGAGACACCGTAATTTCAGGAGCGGCATTAAAGTTGTCCCTTAAAACACTTTCCAGTCTTTCCGTTTTTCGTGACCTTTTCATTTTAACTTTGCGCCTCAAGTAATTTGTCTAATAGCCTACGCATTTTTGAGCGGGCGCGCATAGCGCGCACCTTGGTTTTTGATATTCCCCAGTCCAATACTTCAGCAGCCTCTTTCAATGAATGCCCTTCAAAATATATCATCTCTACCAGGCTGCGGTCATCCGGCTGAAGTTTTTTCAATGTCCAATTCAAAAGTTCCCGGACATCTTCATTCCTTATATTTTTTCTGTATTCATCCGAAGCGGTTCTGCATGCCACCAGTTCCAGCCATTTCAAGTGTCCGGAATCATCGGCCGGAGCTGTAAATTCTTTCAGACGCGCATTTTTGCGCCAGTAGTCGCAACACGTTCTCAAGGTTATTATGCTCAACCAGTTTTCAAACGGTTTTTGTCTGGAAAACGTATCCAGACTTTTAAATGCCCGTATGAAAGCTTCCTGGGCGACGTCTTCAACATCATTGACCGGTATCCTTTTGGCGGTCAGGAGAAAAACCCGCGCCCGGTATTTGTTTACCAGGACAATGAAATCATCAATGTTGCCGTTCAAGACGCTGTTGATAATTTTATGATCGGGATCCGGAACCGTCATGTTTGCTTCCTTTTACAGATTTAACGGATGTTTCCGGGACGACCCGGGATTTATTACGAGAGCATTTCGACGCTCAAATAATAAGCAAATCCCAATCAGTAATTTTCATCGTTTATTTGATAGTCGTAAATGGATATTTAGAAGTTACATCCGTTTTTCTATTTAATATTGTAAATAAATAAAAATTTTTCAAGCAATATCGGAAAACGGCAATTGCAGTTTGGCCGGCAGGGAACTAGGTTATGTCCTGAAACGAAAAACGATTCAGAAAATTTAAAACAAAGGATTCTGGGGGTATTTATGCATATAGTTGACCGCGTATTTATGGACAGGCTCAGCGGACAGGCAAAGGCGTGCGAACGGAAAAGAGCTCATTTCAATTTTCATGAGTCGCTTGATGAGGGAATCCACCGGCTTTGCATGGGAGGGGAGCCCGGCACTTATATTCGTCCGCACCGCCATCTTGCCGGGAATAAATGGGAGCTGTTTACTGTTCTGCGCGGAAAGATCGTGGTTCTGATATTTGATGATGACCGGACCGTATCCCGACGCGTCGAATTGACGGCCGGCGGCGATACCTGTGTGATAGAAATTCCCGCTTCTTCCTGGCATGCATTTGCCTCGCTGCAAAGCGGGTCGGTTATGATGGAGGTAAAGAAAGGCCCCTATATGC
>JAQUOK010000471.1 GCA_028717165.1 Victivallaceae bacterium
AGTAAATACATTTCATCCCGGCTTGAAAAATACAGAATACAATATGCGAGCCGGTTTGTAATCTGAACCCATTATCATATAGTAATCTGAAACGGAAAGATATTTATAAGCAAAAATTGTGCATTTTAACTTGACGCGAATGATGCTGCAAAAAAATATGACGACACTTGAAATACGCGAAAAAGAACAGGCCGCACTTAGAGAAAGGGTAAAGGAATTAAGTTGTCTTTACGAAATTTCGCTTCTGGCCGGAGATTACGATTTGGAATTGAAAGATATTCTCCTGCGTATTGCGCAATTGATCCCCGCCGCCTGGCAATATCCGGATATCGCCTGTGCCAGGATCACGCTGGATGACGCTTCTTTCACTTCTGCGGATTTCGAGAATAGCGGCGAAGAGCAATCGGCTCCAATCGTGATAAAAGGCAAGGCGCGCGGCCTGGTTGAAGTGTTTTACCGTGAAGCTATGGGTAATTCGGACGAAGGCCCGTTTCTCCGAGAGGAACGCAATTTGATAAATTTGATTTCCAAACAGCTTGCTTTAATCATTGAAAGAGCCGAATCGAGGATCGAAACCAATCATTTGCAGCAGCAATTACAGCATGCCGACCGTCTTGCCACCATCGGCCAGTTTACTGCCGGACTGGCCCATGAACTCAATGAACCGCTGGTGCATATCCTCGGCTTTGCCCAAATCGTCGAAAAAAACGCTCAACTTCCGAAGGACGCAAAAGCGGATGTCGCCAATATCGTCAGGGCTTCCCTGCATGCCCGAGAAATTGTTCGGAAATTATTGATTTTTGCCCGTCAGGTGCCCGGACGCCGGGAAAATGTCCAGCTCAATGAGGTGCTGAAGGATGCCATGTATTTTATCAGCGGCAGGTGTCGTCAGAATAAAATATCGCTGCGCTGCCGAAGAGCCGGAGACATTTTTCCGATATCCGGCGACCGCGCCTTGCTGACTCAGGTACTGGTGAACCTGGCGGTAAACGCGATTCAGGCTATGCCGGAAGGCGGCCGCTTACATATAGAAACCCGGTGCGAAAAAGATAATGCGATACTGGCGGTACGGGATAACGGGACCGGGATTGCCGATGACATCAAGGATAAAATATTTATGCCTTTTTTTACCACCAAAGATGTCGGCAGCGGAACCGGTTTGGGCCTGTCGGTGGTTCATGGAATTGTAAGTTCGCACGGCGGCGTCATAGAAGTTACAAGCACGCCGGGCGCCGGAACTCAATTCACGATCGCTTTCCCGACACATTCAGGAGACCATAATAAATGAAGAAAAAGATCAATATTCTGGTAGTGGATGACTCTGCCGAAACCAGGGAAGTTATCAAAAGGAATCTTGCGGGAGCCGGTTATCAGGTAATGACGGCGGCAAATGTAGCTGAAGCAATCGAAATCCTGAAGCAGAATACCCTTGAACTGGTCATTACCGATTTTAAAATGCCGTCGGCAAACGGACTGGAGCTTGTCCGTTATGTCAGAGAAAAACTGAAACATACCATAGTGATGATGATTACCGGCTATGCCTCGGTACAAGGTGCGGTGAACGCCGTTAAAGGAGGCGCCGAGGAATATCTGGCTAAACCGTTCACGGAAAACGAACTGCTTGAGGCGGTAAAACGTTCTTTACGCAAACTGGAAAAGAGTAATAAGACAGCGATAACGAAAGATTCGGCTTTTGCCCAATACGGCTTAATCGGCAAATCAAAGCCGATGCGAAAAATTTTCGACATGATCGAAAAAACCGCTGCGTCTTTCGGCACCGTACTGATCAGCGGCGAAAGCGGCACTGGCAAGGAACTGGTTGCACGGGCTATTCATTATAAAAGTCCGCGGGCGGTGGCCCCGTTCGTTCCGATTAACTGCGGGGCGATTCCGGAAAACCTGTTCGAAGGCGAACTTTTCGGTTACATGAAAGGCTCTTTTACCGGGGCAAACGAATCCCGTGCCGGTTTTTTGCAGACCGCCGAAGGCGGTTCGGTACTGCTTGATGAAGTCAGCGAAATGAGCATGGCTTTACAGGTAAAATTCCTGCGCGTACTCCAGGAAAACGAACTATATATGCTTGGCGGCCGCAAGCCGCTCAAACTGGATTTGCGGATCATGGCGGCCAGTAATAAGAACCTCGGAACGCTGGCCAGCAAAGGCGCTTTTCGTGAGGACCTGTATTACCGGCTCAATGTCATCAGCATTGAAGTGCCGCCCCTGCGCGAACGCGGCGACGACATTCTATTGCTGACAGCATATTTTGCGGATAAATTTAGCCGCAAGCTGGGACGTCCCCGCCCGGAATTTTCCGCCCCAGTGCTTGAAGCATTCAAAAACTATTACTGGCCGGGTAATGTCCGCGAACTGGAAAATGTAATTCAGCGTATTCTCGTGCTGAATGAAAATGAGACTATAGAGCTTTTAGACATTCCGGAATTTCTGCATCTGAATTCTGCCCGCAGCTTGGTCCCCGACCGTACTTTGGCGCAGATTGAAGCCGAACATATACTGCGGACAATGGCTGTTCATGGCGACAACAAAACAAAAGTCGCGCAGGTATTGGGAATCGACCGTAAAACCCTGCGCGAAAAGCTCAAGACAATCAGCAATACCGAATAGTGGGAAGAAATTCCCCAGTTGGTTGCTTTTTTCAGAGATAATTCCTCATTTATTCTACAATTACGCAATTTATTAAAAAATCATAATCGTCTATCCTCCAGATAGAAACAAACTATTTTCTCCAATATTTCCGGTGACTTTCTGATTTCTGGCATAAAGAGTGCTTTACTACTGGTATTTTGTTAACCCATGTAAAGGAATAAGCCAAAATGAAAAAACTACAAATTTCAGGTCTTTGCAGTTGCTGTCTTAATTCGCCGCACTGCGTTTTTTTGAAAAAGGCCGTTCGTCCGGTATTGGAATGCGGAGAATTTAACCCGATGGTCAAAACGGAATCCGGCAAAACCAAAGAAAAAAAGCCCCGACCGGTATCGACGCCGGAACCCGCCAAATCTCAGTCTCGCGAATATAATGGTTTGTGCCGATTATGCGATAAAAAAGATACCTGCGAATATGTAAAAGACCGGACAGGAGTCTGGCATTGTGAGGAATATGTATGAAAACAAATCCTTTACAATATATATTAACTGGCGGGACGGAGAGGCGCAATATTGCAGAATAATGAAAGCTTCACTCAAGACAGAAATTTTCTCTGAAAGGAAATCATTTTAAAATGCTATCGGGAAAAACCGTTAAAATGGCTTCCTGGAAAAACGGTAGGCTCCTGTAGAAACTCCTGGACAAAGTTCGAAAAACACACTTTTTTGCCTATTTTTGCACCAGTCCACTTTACCGTTTTACAAACCATGGGAGGCGATCTGACCGCATATATCGGGGTTAAGTGCTTGATTATAAGCCATTAAAAAGTTTAAATAAATTTACCGAAATTAACTGGTCGCGACCAGTTGATTTAGAGAGAATCCTCTCAAACAGAGAGAAAATAGCGGATTAACAGCTTTTTTTATAGGCTTGCCCGGAACTGGTGAAATTCGTATATCCCTTTGGTACAACGGGATATGGGACAAGGTGAAAATCTACTGGCATACGGTTAGAAAAAATAAAATGGTACAGCAAACGAGATTCGAAC
>JAQUOK010000472.1 GCA_028717165.1 Victivallaceae bacterium
CAATGGCTTTATTCATGTTTCAAATCAGGAGATTCTTGCCGGCGCCTGGTTCCAAAACAACCGCAGCGTGGAGTTTTTGATCAATGAGGTTGGATTGGATTTTTCTGAAGCGTGGAAAATGTGCAGTTTGAGCCCGGCAAAACTGATGAATATTAAATTGCCGGACCTAAAAATTGGTAGCGAGGCTACTTTTGTTATAGCGCGATTCACTAACCAAAAATTACAGATCGAACAATCTATTTTTTGCGGAAAGGAGTATTTTACCCGTAAAACAGCTGAAAATTTTCAAAATAAGAGTCATGTCCTAGGTGCAGTTAATTTATAAAGTGCCGAAAATAAAAGTATATCCCCCCACAAACATCAAAAACCAATCAATCGCGAATCGTATGCACTAAAACCAAAACAAGGAGAATTAAAACAATGGAAAAGAGACTGGAAACTGACAAAAACAAAGGGGGATTAAAAATACTTGAATCATTGATAGTGAACAAGGTCACCATAAAAAAAGTTTTACTCTTAAGTTTAATCGCCATAACTGCAAGAAATAGCAACGCAGCAGAACTGTTCAATGGAACTCGCAGTCCGAAAGAAGTAGCAGTGGTAGCCTGTGGTAAAAACTTTATTCCCGACTATCCAGAATTATTCTACATCACATTATGGCAGAATGGCGACTACAATAAAAAAACTGAGATTTCTGGAAAATGGTCTGATCTGGATAAAAATGGCGAAGCGTCATATCAACAGGCAAAAGTCAAAGTCAGTATCAATAAAACCAATTCTCACGAAATTTCGTGGAATATCAAAGTGACTCCGGTTGCTGGTTATGGTGTGTATTCTGTAAAATATCCAACCTTGGCGGTACCGCTTACCACTAGTTCTGAAGAAAAACTGTTTTGTCCATACCAGTCAGGAATTGTTTTAGATCAGCCATCAAAAATGGCGGACAGACAGGCTGGCAACCGTCCACGCTACAAAAATGCCATTTGGTTTGGGACTTACGGGGATAAATATCAGTCTTTACAGATGGTTATCTATGGTCTTGGTCAGAACGGATTTATGCTGTGGACACAGGATACAGAAGGTTATATTAAAGATTTCTCCGTATCAAAAAACGACATTTCCGGTGCTTATAGCGGCAAAGCTATGCTTTTTGCCGTATACCATTATCCAGAAAATACCGGAATGATGGGAACTGCCTGGGAAGCACAATATCCAACGATAACCTCCACCTTTTCTCATGGCTGGTATCAAGCCGCAAAACGTTACCGCGAATGGGCTTTGCAACAATGGTGGTGCAAAGACAATACAATTGCTCAACGGTTGCAAGACGGACGGCTGGCCCCTTGGTTTGGTAAAAATTCGCTCTGGCTGACAGCGATTAACTATAAGCACAGCGGGAAAATGATAGAAAATTTTGCAGCGAAATTCCCAGAAACCGAAATCGGAATTTTTCTAACCCAGTGGCAGCATTGGAGTTTTGATACAAATATGCCCGAATATTTTCCTCCTAAAGACGAAGCAGGTTACGAGAAAATGATCGCGATGCAAAAAAAACGCATACACCTTTTTCCGTATATGAATATTAACCTCATAGATGCTGATTACCCGAAGGCGGTTGAAGAATTTAAATCCGCTTATGCTCTATCGTTGCCGGAAAATGCAATGGCTCCGGACAACGGAAAGTCTACGGATTCATACATTGAACGTTGGGGTAAAATAACGGAAAACGGCAAAACGAGAAAGCGGATGATGCAACCAGTTTGCAGGTCTGCAAAGCAATGGCGTGACTGCTGGTTGGATATGGCAAGCCGCAACTTACAGCATTACGGCACAGATGGTCAATACGTTGACCAACTAGTTGCGGCGGTCTATCCTTGCTGGAGCAAGGAACACGGCCACCAGCCTGGATTTGGACCTTACTGTCTGCGCGATTCAAGAAAAATACTGGAAGATATACATAAGGCCAATCCTGGGAAAGTACTTTTCAGCGAAAATATCAACGAAATATATATCGGGGCAGTTGAAGATGTATATAATGTCTCCCCTAAATATAACAGACACAACCTAGTGCCGCTGTTTCAGACGGTTTATCACGACTATATATCTATGCACGAATGTTACATCATGCCGGAAACGTTGAAAAATCCGGGTGATTTTGCTCAAGTATTGTCAGATTCAATACATCTCGGGTTCAAGCCCGGATCATTCTCCACTACCAGAACCATGATTGGTCTACTAAAGCCAGAAAACAAGCAGGCACTTGACTTTCTTAAAGAACTGGAAAATGCATTACGAAAAACCATTATGGTTTCACTTTACGGTGAACGTCTAGCGGATCCGGAAATTAAGGGTGCTTATGAACATGAAATAAATTACTGGGAAAACGATAAGCCAACACCGGCAAAATGCGTGGCTGTTACTGGTTCCTGCTGGCGGTCTGTCACAGAGCCCAAACAAACCATGTTGCTCCTTACCAACAGCGGTAGCCATAAGGCAAAAGTAGAGATATTTACCAATAATATAAAAGATGGTGCAAAACTTAAAAATCTACAAGGAGACATTATTGTTTTTAAACAAGGAATGGAACTCTCAATGGAGCCATTATCCGTAACCGCATTGATAACCGAAACAAGTCATAAATAAACCAACAATAATAGGAGAATTTTATCATGAAAAAAACAACCAACAAAAACTGCTTAAAATCGCTAATCCAAACTCATTTAATGAGAATAGAAAAAGAAAACAAAAATAGATGTAAGTCGTTCACTATCAAAAATTTCACTCTCATAGAATTACTCATAACGATCTCGATTATCGCGATTTTAGCGGCGATGTTGCTGCCGACACTGAATCAAGCTAGAGAAAAGGCCAAAAGCATCAACTGCGTTTCGACATTAGGACAAGGTGGAAAACTACTCGCCATGTATTCCGTCGATCACAATGATTTCGTTCCCCCATGTTATTACCTAACTCCTGCAACAAAGGCTTGGCCAGAGCTTATCGTAGAAGGCGGTTACGTTTCCAGCTTAAAGAATATTCCACATTGCGGTAATGAACCCAAAAGATCTCCAAAATCTGGCGACATGAAACAGGAATCTTACGGAATGTTTCAAAATGCTGTAGATGACGATGATCGATTAATTTATAAAATCAATCGTCCTTACTACCTCAGGACTCCCGATAGATCCATTAATCCGTCTAAATTCCCACTGTTGTTTGATTCGGTACTTATGAAAAGTACGACACATTTCAGACAGTCTTATTATGTTGGTTGGAAAGGGGTTAACGGAATGAATAATTCTTCCCGTTATATTCATTTACGGCATAATGGTATGACCAACTTTTGTTCTGCCAGTGGAGATGTCCAATCCTTTAAGATGGAAGAAAGTATTAGCTATTATGATTGGGGTGCGGAAAATCCACCCGCCCTTCCCACCCATTTCACAAAAATGGTGGGCGAACGAAAATGAAAGAGTATGTTAGCCGTAAACATCGAAAAATTAATCAATCTGGTTCTTTCGGTGTTTTCATGGATAGACCTCTCTCATGTCCGGAATAAACCCGGTTGCTTTAAGTATTTTGAGGAAGAAATAATCCACGTCGTGGAACCCATAACTCCTACGCTTAATCACCTT
>JAQUOK010000473.1 GCA_028717165.1 Victivallaceae bacterium
AACAGCGCCGGTGGCCAGACGCGAATTAGGGACAGAGACGATCTCATCGCAATGACCGCATTGCACGTCTTCTCCCATCTGTTTAACGTCAGCCGAAACGACGCCCCGGCAGAACGGACACTGAAAGCGCATATTTTTGTACTCAAAGAAGTTTTATTTCATATCGGTTACAGACGATGCGCCTAATATATACCCGTAAAAGTGAATTTTAAAACCGATTTGCAAAATTTTTGCCGTGGCAATTTTACTTTTCAGGGTTCTGTGCTATTTTAAGAGCTGGATTTGTATTTTATTGGTCAAGTAAATTAAAAGTATTAACGAACATACGGGAGTTAAAAAACTGTGAGTTACACTGTACTTGTGTTTGTCAAGCAGGTTCCTGATACCCAGAATATCACCGGTGACGCCATGAAGCCGGACGGTACTGTGAACCGCGCTGCCCTTCCGGCAATCTTCAACCCGGAAGACTTGAATGCCCTCGAATTGGCCTTGCAGCTCAAGGACCGCTACGGCGTTAAAGTCGTAGTCGGAACCATGGGGCCGCCGAATGCTACTGCGGTTCTGCGCGCTTCGCTTTACCGGGGAGCTGACGAATGTATCCTTCTGACGGACCGCGCCTTTGCCGGCGCCGATACGCTGGCGACCAGTTACGCCCTGAGCTGTTGTGCCAAAAAGTATGGGAAATTCGACCTCGTCCTCTGCGGCCGCCAGGCAATCGACGGCGATACGGCCCAGGTCGGCCCGCAGCTGGCGGAAAAATTGCATATCCCGCAACTGGCCTATGTCCAGGACGTCCTTGAACTGAGCAAAGACAAAATCAAAGTAAAACGCACTATCGAAGGCGGCTATGAAGTTCTGGAATCCCCGATTCCGGCGCTGCTGACGGTTATCGAAGGCAACAACCCGCGTCCGATGAACGCCCACCGGATCATGAAGTACAAACGTGCCCGGACGCGTTCAGAACTGGCCAACGACCATGCGAACGCCAATTATACCGATGCCGAGTTTCTTGCTGAGGAAGCCGAAAATCTGCGCGGCAGAAACCTCCTGGTCCACGAATGGTCGGCGGAAGAGTCCGGCGCCGATAAAAACCGTATCGGTCTGGCGGGGTCTCCCACCAAGGTTAAAAACATTCAGAGCGTTGTCCTCACCGGCGGCGCCGCGAAATCAGTTCCGCCTACCGACGGGGGAATTCACGACCTTATTCACGAACTTATTGAAGATCACACATTAGGGTAATATCATGACGAAGAAAATCGGAAATGTCTGGGTTTTTATCGAGCAGGAAGGCGGCAAAATCGCCGACGTCAGCCTGGAGTTGGTCTGCAAGGGCCGTGAACTCGCTGACAGGCTCGGGGTAAAAACTGAAGCTCTCCTGCTTGGCGACAAGCTGGAAGGCTGTGTTGATACGCTTTATTCATACGGCTGCGATACCGTGTTCCTGGCGGAAGACAAACGCCTCGAACCTTTCACCGTGCTGCCGTTCGCCAAAGTCATCATGTCGCTGATCAGGGAACACAAACCGAATATTCTCCTGTTCGGCGCGACTTACAAAGGCCGTGAACTGGCTCCGCGCGTGGCTTCCGAAAAGCTCGCCGGCCTTACCGCCGATTGTACCGACCTGAAAATTGACGACTTTGAAGACAAGGTCAACAATAAATCATATACTGACAAACTGATGCAGATCCGTCCGGCTTTCGGCGGAAACATCATCGCCACTATCGTGAACACCTGGGACGATCCCCAGATGGTTACCGTCCGCGAAGGCGTAATGAAGATGGACGAACCGGATACCTCCCGGAAAGGCAAAGCGGTTAAAGTCGATGTGGAACTCGATGCCGCCGATACGGTCATCAAGGTTATCGAGCGCGTCCGCCAGGAAAAATCGGTCAATCTCGGCGCCGCCCAGATCATCGTTTCCGGCGGTTACGGCGTCGGTTCCCAGGAAAACTTCAAACTCATCTACGACCTGGCCGAAACGCTCGGCGCCGAGGTCGGCGCTTCCCGCGCCGCAGTTGACGCCGGCTGGATCAATCATGACCACCAGGTAGGCCAGACCGGGGTTACCGTCCGCCCGAAACTGTATATCGCCTGCGGTATCAGCGGTTCAGTACAGCATTGTGCCGGCATGGACGATTCCAAGAAAATCATCGCGATCAATACCGACCCGGAAGCGCCGATCTTTTCGATTGCGCATTACGGCATTGTCGGTGATTTGAATCAGGTTATTCCGAAAATGATCGCGGCATTCAAAGCGAAAGCCTAAGAGGAGGTATTTTTACTATGGCTAACTTTTTTACTGAAAATAAAGACCTCCAGTTTACCCTGGCTAATCTGGATCTGAAAGAAGCGGTCGTGCTGCGCGAGAACAACTATGAACTCGCCAAAGAATTCGACGTTGCCCCGCGTAACTACGCGGACGCCCAGGATAACTTCAAGCGCGTTCTGGAAGTCGTCGGGGAAATCTGCGCCGAAAATATTGCTCCGCGCTCCACCGAAGTTGATGAAAACGGCCCGCACTTTGAGAACGGCGTGGTAACTTATTACCCGTTGACCGTGCAGAACATCAAAGACCTGAACGACGCCGGCGTTTCCGGCGCCATGCTCGGTCATAAATACGGCGGTTTGAACTTTCCCTGTTCGATCTATACCATGATGACGGAAATGGTTTCCCGCGCCGACGCTTCGCTGCAGAATCTTTTCGGGCTTCAGGATATCGCTGAAACCATCAGCGAATTCGGCAGCGACGAACAGAAAGACAAATACCTGCCGCTTTTCGCCCGCGGCGAAGTTGACGGTTCAATGGATTTGACCGAACCTGATTCGGGTTCCGACCTTCAGTCCGTTCGCCTCCGCGCCCATCAGGATGAAAACGGTCAGTGGCTCCTGAACGGCATGAAACGCTTTATTACCAACGGCTGCGCCAAAGTGCATCTCGTCCTGGCGCGTTCGGAGGAAGGCACCGTCGACGGCCGCGGACTTTCAATGTTCATCTGCGAAAAATGCCCTCAACTGGTAGTCCGCCGCATCGAAAACAAGCTCGGTATCCATGGCGTCGCCACCGCCGAACTGCAGTATAATAACGTTCCCGCGCAACTGTGCGGACAACGCCGCCGCGGTTTGACCAAATACGTCATGAGTCTGATGAACGGCGCCCGGGTCGCAATCAGCGCCCAGGCCCTCGGTATTGCCGAAGCCGCTTTCTTTGAAGCCCGGAAATACGCCGAAGAACGCAAGCAGTTCAAACAATCCATCGACCAGTTTCCGGCTGTTTACGACATGCTGACCCGGATGAAAACCAGGATACTCGCCACCCGTGCGCTTCTTTATGAAACCACCCGTGCGGTCGATTTGCGCGGCGGTTACACCCATCTGGTCGAAAACAGCGAAGACGTCAGCCCGGAAATCCGCGAAAAAGCCAAATACTGGACCCGCGTGGCGGCCGTACTGACGCCGATGTGCAAAGCCATGGCTACCGAAGTCGCCAACCAGGTTACTTACGACGCCATCCAGATTCACGGCGGCACCGGTTTCATGAAAGATTTCCCGGTCGAACGTTTCTACCGCGACGCCCGCATTACCAACATCTATGAAGGCACCACCCAACTCCAGGTCGTCGCCGCCATCGGCGG
>JAQUOK010000474.1 GCA_028717165.1 Victivallaceae bacterium
ATTCCATCTGCAAACGCGGGTCAAACTCATTCCATAGCTTTGAGCATGGCGGTTTTTAATCTCCGGGTAACCTGGTCTTCAACATGAGAGAAAGACCTGGGCTGGCCATAGATAACCCTGTCCCTGCCGATCAGATCGGCTTCCCGCCATTCCAGGTATGGAATAATCAGCAGCGTTATGAAAATCATTGCCAGCGCCAGAACCGGCGCCAGAGTTTTCGCCAGCGCGCCGTAATACAAAGCATATTTCCCATCCGAAAATATAGTTAATAAATATCTGACAAGCGGAATAATGATGCAGCCTGCCGCAATTCCCGCCCCGACCAGACCGATTGTCATTATCGATAACAACGGTCCCCGCGGAGTGAAATAACGCAGCGGCAATATTGCAAAAATAAAAAAGAATATAATTGCCACGGCGCCAACTACCCGATCTATTTTACTTTTCGTACTCTCCGGATACGCTATGTCCAGTTCCCGGCAGCGCCGCCTTATATGCTTCCTGATCATTACAAAGATCAGTGCGGGAACAGCAGCCAGAACTATGATAAATTGAGCACTTAAAGCAATACAGTTGCTCCTGATATTATATTCATGCCCGCCTAATATTCCCGAAACGCTGATTAAAAAATATGCGGTCAAGGGCAGAATAATTCCCAGAAACAGGACTTTACCTACAAGCCCGGCGGAGGGCGCCAGCAATAACGCTTTCCGGCCGGAACGCAGCCGCCAGTAGAGCGCGGTCAGCAAGGCGCCGGTCATGCCGATCATAAATAAAGTGTTCAAAAGCACCGCCCCGAATTTTTCCAGAGCCGTATATTCGATTTTTTTGCTTACCGCGAAATTTTCTTCCGCATAATCTATTTTCCCCAAAGCGGGAAGCAGCATCCCGGCCATCACCCCGGCCTTTTCAAAAACTTTTTGGTCAAGTCGGCTCTCTTTAACTTCCGCTTTCCATATTCGGGAAGGTTCAAGAATTTTTCCCAAAACGTGTCCGGCCGCGACAGCCGACTTGATTTCTCCGGCTTTGCGGTAAATTTCCGGGATTATTTTTTCACCAACTGCCGCTAGCGCCGCGTCAACCAGCACATCGATTAAAAAACCGGCGTCTTCAGTTATCTGTTTCAGGAAAATTTTCCACGGCGCTACTATCCGTAATGCTTCCCGCTGGTTCCCTTCTTTCTGGAGTATTTCCGCATATTTCCAGACTCCCCGGACGGTGTTCCGAAAATATTGCAAATGCGGCAGTAATGTCCCGGCGGACACCGCTATCTGTCTTATATTCTCGGTAATATTCCGGGGTTTCCCCATAATATCAAGCCGGTAACGCAACATGTCCGTAACGTATGAGCGATAATATTTCTTCCGGGTACCCGCAAGATAGGCTTCAACCGCCTTGTCCATCAGTTTACGGTCTTTTATTGCAAGGCAATATTCCGTCTCAACAGTTTCTTTGCCGTCCCTGATAACCCGTTTGCGTTTTGATCCTATTTCGCATCCACTTTCTACCAGCAATCCGGCGGTAATATAATCGTATAAAGCGTTGTCCGGCTCCTGCAGCTTGGCGGTTTCCAGGGCGGAAGTCAAGGTTTCTTTCCAGGCAGCCTGATCTTTGTTTCTATCATCCAGCAGGCTGATTACGTAATTTGCCAGATAAACTTTGTTTTCCGGGAAATGTTTCCAGATGACTTTCTGTTGTTCAGCCCGGGATTTTCTGCTTTTATCACCATACAGGATAAGTTTTTCATCCGGCGTATATTTCTCCAGAAACCAGAAAGTTTTATTTCTGTCGGCAGGGCCGCTGCCATAATTACCGGCGGTAATATCTCTCAGATGTTCAGGAGTAAAATTTACCTGAAGTTTTGCCGGGTTGAAGGTGATAAACGCGCAAATTACCACGGCTGGAATTAATAACGCTCCGGCCAGAACTCTCAATTTTCCTCGCAAAGACATTTTATCGGTGTTGGCGGCGGCTATTCCGTCGCTTATCCGGACAGGATCGCCGAATGCTTTCAGGGCCTGTTTTTCACTTTCCGCTTCGCTCAGGCCGGAGCGTATATTTTCTTCTATTTTTTCTTCGAGGTGTGAACGCAGTTCGCTTCGGACGTCCAACCGAATTTCCGGATCGGCTTTCAGACCGGCAGTCAGATCATCCAGCAGTTTTTCCAGTTTTGCCTTGTCCATATCCAACTCTCCACTGAACGATTATACGGCGGCGATCAACAATGCGTTTACCGATTTGGCAAATACATTCCATTCCTCTTTCTTTTCCGCCAGGGCGGCGGCGCCTTTCCTGGTCAGGGTGTAATATTTTCGCGGTTTACCGGTCTCCGCTATCTGCCATTCGCTTTCGATCAGTTTCGCGCTTTCCAGACGGTGCAGACAGGGATATAAAGTACCTTCTTTCCATTGAAAGGCATTGTTGCTTTTTTCGTTGACGAACTTGATTATTTCGTAGCCGTACATTTTCCTGCTGTTCAAAAGATTCAGAATTATCGGCTCTGCGATACCGCGCATTAAGTCACTGTTAACAGCCATAATATACCTCCGGATATAATGGTTAAGAGCTGGACGCGTCCTTCAAATACCTTGCCCGTCTATGCATAATACATCGGCACGCGATGTATGTCAAGGGCGGATGTATATTTTTTTGCTATTTTTTCAATAAAGAGTAAAAAGACTGGAGTCTCAGGAAATTGGTCCCGGGTTGTTCCCCGGATACTTATGAGACGTCTTATCAGTGAGAATTCTGATATTTTTACTGTCCCGCGTTGCAGTACGGTTTTTAAGCGGAACGCCCTTAATGATCAACGTTAGCGGTTCCGCCTGAAATTTGAACTCAGTTTCTCCTCAATCAACCTACGTTCTCGATAACGAAATCGAAATGTTTGCGGATGGCGTCTACAGCCTGAGTTTTGTCGCCGGAAACAATTGCTTCCAGAATATCCCGGTGCAGCGCCGCAAGTTTTCGGCTTTTCTCCGCTTTCAGGAAGATTTTGCGGGCATCGCTGATAAATGATTTCATCAGGCTTGAGACCGCGTTGTAAAAACATTTGAGCAGGTAATTATCGGAAATTTCGATTATTTTGAAATGAAATTCGGCGTCGAACTTAACTTTTTCCTCTTCGCTTCCGGCGGCGGCAAGTTTTTCCAGAATGGACTTCAATTCTTCGCGCTGAGCATCATTTACCCGTTCCACAGCCAGTGACACCGCTTCGATTTCAAGCATTTTCCTGACTTTGAAAAGTTCCAGGGCGTTACCGTTATGGAGCTTGAACATAATCGAAAGCGGTTCAAAAAGGCCGGTGTCGAATTCTTTGCGGATAAAATTGCCGTCACCCTGGCGGCATTCTACCAGTCCGAGAATTTCCAGAGCCCGCACCGCTTCCCGGACGGAAGTGCGGCTTACCTGAAAAAGCTTTACCATATCGCGTTCGGCGGGCAGTTTATCTCCGGCCTTGAGGCGGCCGCCAAGGATCATATTCTGGATCTGGTCGACGACCTGCTGGTAAACTTTTTTGTTTTCCACGGATTTGAACATTATCCCCTCCCGAATAATTCATTGCAGCACACTCTGCGCAGGCTGAGCCTGAGCGTAGCGAAAGGCACTTTGCAACGGCTGAGGCT
>JAQUOK010000475.1 GCA_028717165.1 Victivallaceae bacterium
CTTGAAGGCTATCTCCATTTCGTCTTCTCCGATCACCCAGCCACCTCCGCTTCTCCGCTTAGCTCTGAGAGCCCAGTCATGAACTCCATATGGTTTCAGGGGTTACGATACCGTTGTCGATGGCGCCTGAAATAGCGATCGGTTTCATGGCCGAACCCGGTTCAAAGGTATCCGCGCTGACCCTGACCCGCCAGGCATCCGGAGTCATCCGGCTGCGGTCATTGGGATCGAAACTGGGCCGCTGCGCCACCGCCAGGATATTTCCGGTATAAGGATCCGCCATTACCGCGTAAGCGGCTTGCGGTTTCCATTTTTCGCAAAGTTTTTCCAGTTCTTCCTCAACTATTGCCTGAATGGGCTCGTCGATCGTCAGGTAGACGTTCCAGCCGTCGTGCGCTTCTTCCGCCTGTTTTTCGCTGTAGGTCAGTATGCGCCCGTCGCGCGAACGCTCAAACCTGACTTTGCCTTTGGATGAGGATATTTTCCTGTTCAGGGAACGCTCGATCCCGATGACCGGAATGACTTCATCCTCTTCGACATTAGTAAAACCGAGAATGTTTGCCAGCAGTTCCCCCTTGGGATAATAGCGTTTACAGCTCTCCTTGAAAAAAATCCCGCTGAAGCCGGCGTTCCGTTTTTTTCCCCGGTTTGTGGGCGAGATTATCTTTTTCAATTCCTGCGTGGTGTCGAGCGGTACCTGGCGCGCAATCATGGCATAGTGCAGAGGCGCGGTGGTTTTGACGCCGTTTTCGTCGCTTACGATCCGGGTATTGTGCGTCAGTTTCTTTAAAACTTTGTTATAGTCCAGTTTGAGGTAGCATGCGAGGAGTTTTGCCAACTGGCGGCATTTGGAGAGATTTTTCGAGGTAATGCCGGGATCGGCGATTATGTCGTCGCAGGGAATATTGCCGACCAGCAGATTGCCGTTAATGTCAAATATTTCGCCGCGTTTGCTGACGGTGGTCCGGACTGCCGTATATTGTCTGCGCGCCTTACCGTAAAGCTCTTTGTGGCGCATTATCTGGACATAATAAAGCCGCCCCCACAGTCCGGCGAAAATCAGGATAAAAACCGCCGCTACCAGTTTAATCCTTATTCGAAGGGCATCGTTACCTGTGAGCATCGTATATTTTTAATCCATCAGTAAGTTTTACCAGGCAGGACTGTTTTTCCCAAACGGCCGTAGTTGTCGGCGTTTATGCGCGGACAACCCTGCCGGTAAAATTTTAATAAATGAAATTCTTATTTATCAGAGACCATCGCGACTTTTTTGTCGTCCCGCCCTATCCTGTGTTTATTATCCCTTTCGGGGCTGAGCACAAGTTTCTGGAGCTGAACCGGATCGGGCCGCCTCAAATCGAGTTTCAATACGCTCATTCTGTTCTGGACGTGCGCCCAACTGCTCAGGTTTTCCTTCCGGAGTCTCAAATCCGCGATTTCGCGGTCGAGTTCATATATTTTCCGGTTGTAAAATGCGATCTGTTTGTCGATATCCGCGATGTTCTTGTTAAGCCAGGTACGGTAATTAAGGCAGAGCGCAAGCATACTGAAAATGAACAGGAATCCCGCGACAATGTAAATCCTTCCGGTAACAGTCGATTTGGCGGCAGTCTGGCGCCGTCTTTTTGCAGACTTCAGGTTTATTGCTTGTATGTTCATAATTTTTCCGCCTTAAGTTTTTATAATTTTTCTGCTGCCCTGAGTTTGGCCGAAGCCGCTCTCCGGTTAAATTTTATTTCATCCGCTTTCGCCGTCAGCGGCTTGCGGGTTAATATTTTCAACTGTGCCGGATGTTCGCAGACGCATACCGGCAGCTCCGGGGGACAGATACATGACGCCGCCTGCTCCCGGAAAAACTCCTTTACAGCCCGGTCTTCCAGCGAATGAAAGCTTATTATCACCAGGCGTCCGCCTTTTTTCAGCAGCGGGACCGCTTTTGCCAAGGCGCGCCTCAATTCGCCGAGTTCGTCATTGACCGCTATCCGCAGAGCCTGAAAGCATTTGGTCGGCGCCGGCAATTTCCCCGGCCGGCTTTTTCCCAGGACGCTTTCGCAGAATTCCGCGAACTCCAAAGTGCGCTCGAAAGCTTTTTCTTTACGCCTCTCCACGATTGCCCCGGCCAGGCGCCGGCTGCGCTTTTCCTCGCCGTATTCGTAAAAAATACGGGCCAGTTCGGCTTCCGGTTCCCGGTTGAGGATACGGCTGGCGGTAAGTTGGGAGCGCTTATCCATCCGCATGTCAAGCGGCCCGTCCAGCCGCAGTGAAAAACCTCTGCCCGGATCATCTATTTGCGGCGAAGATACGCCGATGTCCAGCAGAATCCCATCCACCGCCTCCCAGGCGGCTTCGGCCGCGAAATCCGCCAGCTCGCTGAAATTGCCGCGTTTCAGCCGGATCCGGCTCCCCGCGAATTCCAGTTTTTCCCCGGCCCGCTCCAGCGCGTCGCCGTCGCGGTCAATTCCCAGGATTTCCGCTTCCGGGCTGGCTTTCAATATCAAAGAACTATGGCCGCCGCAGCCGATCGTGCCGTCAATCAGCCGGCACGGGCCGCTGAAGGTCAAATATTCAAGCACTTCCCGGTACAGTACCGGAAAGTGTCTAAATCCGTCTCCGGCGGGTGCGAACTGCTCTTTATTCATCATTTTTTCCCGATCGTGTTCAGGAGCATCTGCGTTAAATCGTCACTGGCTTCGCTTATTTTCTGAAGCTCATCCAGATAAACATCGTTACTTGCGCTTTGCTTTTCCCAGGCTTCCGGCGCGCACAGTTTAATGTGGCTTACCGCCCCGATCAGTTTTACCTGCCTGCTGATCCCGACCGCTTCAAGCAAAGGGCGTTCGACTTTTATTCTGCCCTGCTTATCGCAGCGGCAGTCATGCGCCCGCGAACCTATTCGTGCCAGCGCTTCCTGCACCTGGCGGTTGGCCAGAGCCAGGCGCCTCGCTTTAGCGAGAAATTCGCGAAAAGTTTCAAAAGGGAACAACAGCAGATCGTTGTCGCGCCCGGGAAAAAGGATGAGCCGGGTATTGCCGTCGTGCCGCCGCCATTCGCTGGGAATGGAAAAACGGCACTGGCTGTCGAGCGAATATTCAAATTCGCCCAGAAAAAACAAATCATCCTGATATGCGCCGTCCATTTGCTGATGCCCGCCAATTTAATCCTTTGTTTTCCTATCTTCCCCTTTATTCCCCTATATAACCCTAATATAACCGTGGCAACAGCTTTTACAACTTTTTTGAAAGATTTTTGGATTTTTTTTCCGGGGAACGGAAATTTGAGCTTAAACCGGGCCGGTATTTTGAAAAAATCAAAGTTGATTTTATAGGAATCTGTTATTTTGACAGGATAAACAGGATAGTACAGGATGAAAAAAGTGATTTTAGTAGCGCCGCGTCTCGATGAGACCGGCGACATGCAACGTTGACAGGCCGTATAATGTTATTCTTTGCCGCTTTCATCGAAAGCCGGCCTGCTTGAAAGTTCCGCGATTAAGTTCAAAAATTCAAAAAATATCCCACGGCCCACGTCTTACGTCTTACGTTTTACAAACAGGTCTCAAAACATTTTATCTTTTCTTTGCAGAGTTTTTCGGCAGTTG
>JAQUOK010000476.1 GCA_028717165.1 Victivallaceae bacterium
ACAGGAGGATCGTTTATGCCGTCAAAAGGATTTCACTATAACAGCGAAATTATCCGGCAATATCAAATTATTGTTGTCGGAGGAGGAATTGCGGGAACTTGTGCCGCCCTTGCCGTAGCAAGATGCGGAATAAAAACCGCCCTGGTCCAGGAGCGTTCCGTTTTGGGAGGCAATGCGTCAGCTGAAATACGGGTCAGAATTGCCGGAGCAAGCTGCGGCGGGAAATTGCCTAACGCCAGGGAAGAAGGAATAGTCGGGGAAATTATCAGAAAGGCAGTCCGGCATAACCCGGAATATCAGGAAATTGCGGTCAGTACGGTAATGTGGGAAATGTGTATTGAAGAAAAAAATCTTTCTCTATTTTTGGATACCTGCGTTTATGATGTTGACCTGCCGGATGAAAAAACGATCGCGGCAGTCCGGGCGGTGCAGTTAGGAACTGAGAAACGGTTTTACCTGAAGGCGGAACAGTTTATTGATGCAAGCGGCGATGGAGTTATTGCCGCTCTCGCCGGGGCTCAATACCGAATCGGCTTTGAGGCTAAAGGAGAATACGGAGAATTGCTGGCGCCGGAAAAGGAAAATGATTTAACCATGGGAGCTTCGTTGGTATTTTGCGCTGAAGACGTTGGTCATCCGGTTAGCTTTAACCGTCCGCCCTGGGCATATTGTTATCCGCGGGATTCATCTCTGCCGTTCAAGCTGACCAAGGTTACCGGCCCGCATAAAGGAGGAAGCAGATTTTCCTGGATCGAATACGGGGGGAACCTCGACGCCATTCACGCTAATTCCGAAATACGGGAAGAATTGCTTAAATGTTTATACGGAGTTTGGGACCATTTGAAAAATACTCCCGGACATGATATGGAAAACTATCAATTGTCCTGGGTGGGGATGGTGCCGGGCAAAAGAGAGGGACGGCGCTTTATCGGCGATTACATATTGACGGAACACGACCTCAGAAAGACCACAGAAGTGAAAGACGCGGTCGCCTATGGCGGATGGCCGATCGACATCCATGATCCGGAAGGTTTCAAAGGAAAAGGCATCTTTGCTTTTCACGGCATGCTGGACTGGATATATTCTATTCCGGTCAGGTGTTTGTATTCCAAAGACATGGATAACCTTTGGCTGGCGGGAAGAACCATAAGCGTTTCCAAGATCGCGTTCGGCTCTGCAAGAGTTATGGCAACTCTTGGAATTTGCGGTGAAGCGGTCGGTTACGGAGCTGCCGTCGGCATTGAGAAGAGTAAAACCTGTCGGAAGGTGGCACAAGATGATTTTGAAATTATCCAGCAGCGAATATTGAAAAATGGTGGATATATTCCATGGAAGCGCAATCAAGACCCGGATGATATGGCGCGGATGGCGCGGGTGGAAACCAGCAGTGAAGCAGTTTGCGAATTGCGGGCGGAGGAAACCGGGTTGCCGTTAGTTGCCGACCGGGGAATTATGTTTCCGATAACGGAAAATAAATTAGCAACCCTGGAACTGTTGGTTCAGAATATTTCACCAACTGACGCAATTATCTTTGCGGAGCTCAGAAGCGCCGAATATCCCGGTGATTTTTATCAGGAGCCGATACTTGGAAAAGCGCAGGCTTCCGTTTGTCCCGGGAAAAACCGGCTTGCGCTGAACTTCAATTGCGAGTTGGAGCCGGGGTTGTATTGGGTAAACCTGAAGGCATCGGCAAAGATTGATCTTATGGCCGGTTTCTGTACTTTACCGGGCGTTTATACCTGTAGTACCAAAAGGGATGACGCTGAGCAGTTGGTCCCGTTTTATCAGAATAATTATACCGGGACAGAATGGATTTCCAAAGATCAACATTCCTCTGGAATTCTGGACGAACGGGGCGGCTTTATTGCCCCGAACCCGGGCAAACGGAAAACGTGGAGGGAACTTGATTCAGTCTGGCATCCCGGCAATGCGCGGGAAATAATAAAACTCCCCTGTCCCTGCTTTAAAATAACCCCGCCCTCTAAAGCATATTCCGGCGCCTCCGTTATAAATGGGATAAATCGTCCGGAACTATTTCCTGATTTATGGTGTTCAGACCCCAACGCGGCATTGCCGCAAACCTTAACCCTGAAATGGGATGAAGAAAAAAAGTTTAACCGTCTCTACTTAATTTTCGATGACGATATTGACGCGTTCCGGCCATCGGAGCTGCCTCGAAACGCAATGGTAAAAAAATATTCAATAGAATACCGGGACAACAAAAAGTGGGAAAAAATAATCACTGTCGATGACAATAAAGAAAGACGCAAGATCCATCAATTTACCCCGGTTTGTGCGTCTCAGCTTAAAATAACTGTTTTTGCGACTTGGGGCGCTCCATCCGCCCGGATTTATGAAGTAAGGATTTATCTGGAAAAATATTGATACTGTTAAGGACGTAAAAATGTTTACTAATCACTGGCATGTATTTCCGGAAGGAACCATAAATCAGGAAGTTCCCGGCGAAGGAACTTTAGGAAAAATGCTTGAGATAATGAACCAAGTCGGTGTTGAGAAAGCGGTTGCATTCGCGCCTTTTCTGAATACTATGCCGCAAGACACATGGTATAAAATAAAATTCCATAATGAACGGGAATGCAATGAATGGTTATACAAATCCCTTAAAAATTATCCCGGTATAGTCGGCTTTATCACAACTAATCCTAATAATTCGGAAAGTTGCGCCATCCTTAATGAATATTTTGAAAAAGGTTTTAAGGGAGTAAAATTACACCCGCCAATCTTTCAAATGAAAATAAATGATCCGAAGTATGATAAATTTTACCGGACGGTCGAGAAACTTGGAATCCCGATTTCTATTCATACCGGAGTTCACGGCTGGGAAGAAGACAAATACCTCCCGGGATTATTAAAGGATGTTATCAGGAAGTTCCCCGCCCTGAAAATCATCTTGGAGCATGTCGGCGGAGCGGAATATTTTGACCAGGCATTATCGGTATTGATTGAAAATAAAAACTGTTTCGCCGGAATTACTCAGAGTTCCGGACGGTGTAAACGCTATCATCTATCTATGGATAAAATTAATAAGCTGCTGGATAAAATCGGAACTGACAGAATAATATATGGGCTTGATTATCCCTTTAACAGCGACAAACAGGGATTGACGGACGATATAAAATGGATTGCGGGCTGGGGTATTGCGCAAGCTGAGCAGGATAAAATATTAGGAGCTAATCTTGAAAAACTTATTTCATGATCTTCCCTCGTTAGAGGCCGCCAATTGGCATATCCATCCGCGCTTTTCTCCGTGCGCGGACGCGGACATGACAATAGATAACATTATTGCTTTTGCGGAAGCGGCAAAACTTAAAACTATTGCGTTGACAGATCACTTGCACCGACCGGACTGCAATATAATTGACAACATCATCAACATAAAGGAAAACCTTGCCGGCAGAAAAACAAAAATAAATGTAATCGTCGGGGCGGAATTGTCCGCTTACGGCATCGGAAAATATTCTGATAATATAGAAATAAACGGAAAGATCGATTACCGCTTATATGCCTGCAATCATTACAATTTGAACTTTTGGGAACAGCCGGAGGTTTCTGCGCCTCGAGCATACGCAGAACA
>JAQUOK010000477.1 GCA_028717165.1 Victivallaceae bacterium
GCCGCCAGGAAAGATACGGATTGGATTGTTCAAACAGCAACTGGCCTTTTCGGACGTTCTGCCCGTCCTTTACCAGCATCCGGGCAAGGAAGCCGCTGCGGGCGTAAATGCGTTCGAATTTCATCGGACGGACTTCACAAGGCAGGTTTACATCCCAGGGCAGAGGCAGAAAGAAACAAAGCGTAATTACCGTGAGCCCCAGATATGACAGGGCGGAGCGCGTCCGGTTCATTTTTTTACGCATCATAGTCAGAAATCTTATTTCACTGCTTAATGGTTTAACTAATAATAAATACACTTCCATACAGAACAATGCAATACCTATAACTTTGGGAAACTGGAAATAAACGATCAGGATTATCGAGGTATAGAGGAAAATGCGGTAAATGAAAGAACAAACCCCGAACAGGACCAGAAAATAAAATTTCCAGCCGTACGCCCGGTTTTCCAGCGGCAAGTCGAGTCCGAACAGGTATTTGCGCCATAAGACCCTGAGCTGTTCCGTTGCGCGCTGCTGGAGATTGTCGATTCCCGTCAGGTCCATCAGCATGAAATAACCGTCATAGCGGATAAACGGATTCCCATTGATCAGGACGGTGTTGATTATGCTTACGGCGAATATGAAATAAGCAACGGAATGCGTAAGTCCGGGAACCGTATTCACCCATACCAGCGCCGCACCGCCGCCGATAAGTATTTCACTGATTATTCCGGCGCCGTCGATCAGGAAGCGTTTTTTCCGGTTGCGGATCCGCCAGGAATCGGTCAGGTCGGAATACAGGCGGGGAACAAAGAACACCAGCGCCAGCCCCATGCGCCGTACCCTGATGCCGTAAATTTTGGCAGTATAGGCGTGCGCCAGCTCATGAATGAATTTAACCGCGATTACCGCCAGCGTGTATCGGGCCAGCCCCTGCAGAGAAATTGAACTTATGAATTTTTCCGTGAATTTGTGCCAGTTCATAATCAGGCCGGCATAACCGCAGAGTGCGATTATCCACAGCAGGGACAGGGTCCATTTATTGAATACCTGCCGGCCCGCGTCAACCGTACGGTTAAGGAAACGGTCAGGTTTGACTATCGGAATCTTGAAAAACAGATAGGAGGACATCAGGCGGTGCCAGAATGTTTTCTTTTTCATCTCGCGCAGCTGCAGAGTCCGGGCTTCGCTTTGCATGTATCGCGGCATGAACAAGCTGTTTTCCTCCAGAAACTTCAGCATTTTTAACACTTTCAGCTTGTCGGCATGGATACCGACGGATTTAAGTTTCGCCAGGTACTGGTCGATATCCATGTTCCCGGATAAAATCCGGAGCATCTGGTAGTTTTCGTCGCTTATCTTGAAATAGACGTCGGCAACCGGGTCAAAAATAACCCAGCTCGGTTCTCCGGAAAGGCCGGGTTCTCCCGGAAACAGCTCAAGGTCATTGCGCAGACGGCCGATATAATATTTCCGGTCTTCCGGCCGGGGCTGCCGTTCGCAAGAAACCGCACCGGAATCGCCATCGGCAGCCGTTTCGTTATTGGAAAAAATTTGGTTTCCGGGGGGATTTCCGCTGACTGCCGTTTCGTCTTTTTTCTCTTCATTTTCTGCCATAGCCGGAGGTGCTCCTTGTTTACTAAACCTGGCGCCACCATAGAACTATGTTTCGAAACAGATAATAGCCAAGACGTATCCGGGGACCGGAAATGCGCGCGATGCCGCGCTGTCCGCAAATTATATCGCTGGGCGGGTTTTCCATTCTGAGGCGGATTAAATAGCAGAACACTCTTTTTTCGGTAAGCGTCGGCTTCGGGCTGACGGTTATGATATCACATTTTATCGGGGTTTCCGGGCTGTTGTGCAGGTACAGGGTTACAGTGCTGTCTTTAGCCAGGACAGACGCATTGCGCTCGTTCAGATAGGCCAGGGCCAGCAGTTTGTCCGTTGAGACGATCTCAAATAATTTTTCCCCGGCATGAACCGCGCGGCCGGTGAGTTTATCGGCATCCCCGATATCCAGTTTGCCGGATATTTCAGCCTGCATTTCGCTTTTTTGCAACTGCCAGCGGTTTCTTTTGATATCGATTTCAGCTCTTTCCTTCTGAAGGTTAAGCAGTTTTACCTGTCCCCGCTTGGAAATGTCGTTGAACGATTCGTTCTGAATGAGGTCAAGTTTCGCCTTTATTTTATTATATTCATTCCGGGCGGTCAGCAGTTTAAAGGCCAGTTCCTCGTTGTCATACTTCAGTACCGGCGTGCCTTTTTTAATGAACCTGCCGCTTTCGTTGTCGAAACAACTGTCTATTATCCCGTCGAAAGGAGCATAGTAAATATTCTCGACTTCGGGTATGATTTCCGCGTTCGCGGCGATGTTTTCGCGTACCTTAACCGCGAACAGGCATATCACAAAGATAAAAAGCAGCGCCAGGATTATTCGCGAAGGCTTGAAGAAAGCGCGGCGGCCGATCAGAGAGTTCAGCATGCCTTTCCTGCGGGCGCTCAAGGCGTACTGCAGGGATTCGGAATAATGGCGGCAAAGCAGGGGCAGCAGGGCGGAAGCGGCGGCGGCTGAGCGTTTGTTTTCAAATTCAACCACCCAGACCAGAAATTCCGCATGGCCTTCCTGAATGTCCGGCGGCACTATCGGCATTGCCATAACGGCTTTGGCGCTTCCCAGTAAATATTCAAGCGCCTCGAAAGAACGCGGCCCCGCATCCCTGGACTGCAGGAATTCCCGGTCGACTACAACTGCCCGCGTCAGGTCTTTGAGAGCCCGCGCCAGGTAGATCAGGTTTATTGCGTATTCACTGTTGCTGTTGACTTCCGGCTGATTGCTGACCGCCAGCACGGACGGGTTCGGGCTCCGGAAGTCAAGCAGGGCGGAACGGCTGTACGGAACCGCCAGAACGCTGTTGTTAACGACATAGGCGGCCCACTGGGCGAGGCTTTTTTTCTCGAACGATTCGTGTCCGAGGCGCAGCACTGCGGACAATGCGTTCAGTTTACCGCGCGCTTTCAGGAGTTCTTTCTGGAGGTCTTTTTCTTCGGGCATTATTTTTTCTTTTTATCCGCGTTCTTTTCATCTTTCACCAGCACTCCGGACATGCCGGCGCTTAAGATGCCGTTCCGGTTATCGAGCAGCACCTTTATTTCGAAAGTCCGGCTTCCGGGATCGATGACCCCGGAAATCTTGTAGACTTCGCCTTCATGGCCGGTTCCGGTCTCATCGATCTTTATTTTCATCTTCTGTCCCGGCTTTATTTTATTTTTGTCGCCGGAGGGGAGGTGCATCACGGCAAGAAGCTGATTATCGTCAATGATCTTCATCAGAGGCTGGCCGGTACGGACATATTCGAATTCGTTGACGAGTTTTTCAACCAGCCTGCCGTCGAACGGCGCACTGATATCACAGAGAGCAAGATCCCGTTCCGCCACGATGTAGTTTGCCTGGGCGGACAGATATTTGGCGTCGGCTATTTCCTCTTCCAGTTCGGCGCGTTCGAGTTCGGTATGGCCCTGCATGCCCTTTGCGAACAGGTCCTTCATGCGTTTCGCGTTCCGTTTCGTGAATTCCAGTCCGGCTTTCGCTTCTTTCAGACTGGCGTCCATTTT
>JAQUOK010000478.1 GCA_028717165.1 Victivallaceae bacterium
CCCGGCTGTTTATATCGAATAGACCGGACAAATTACTTACGCCATGAGCCAGTCGATCAGATTGCGGATTTCGATCCCGTCTTCGAAATCAAGGAAATTCCGGTCCAGCGTCAGCACCATTTTCGGATAATTGTCCGGGATTTTGCGCAATGATTCCAGTTCCCGTTTTCGGGTATCCTCACCCAACATCGTTTCCGTTACCTGGATATAAAGTTTTTCCGACTGGCTCAGAGCGATAAAATCCACCTCTTTCGTCCCGACTTTGCCGATGTAAACGGTATAACCGCGCAGCAGCAGTTCCAGATAAACAATGTTTTCGAGAATATGTCCCCGGTCTGCATCGCGGTAACCAAGGAGAAGGTTACGGAACCCCATATCCACAATGTACCATTTAGACAGCGTTTTCAGCAGTTCCTTGCCTTTAACGTCATAACGGTCCGCCCGGTAGAAAATAAAAGCATTCACCAGCGCATCCACGTAACTCGAAACGATGTTTGCCGACACGCCTTTTTTCGCCTGCGGCATGTTTCCTTCGGCTTCCAAAACCCCCGCGACTTTGTTGGCACTGGAGGTATTGCCGATATTGTCGGCAAAGAAACGGCAGACCCTGTCCAACAAGCCGGAATTCCGGATTTCCATTCGCTTGTAGATATCTTTCAGGACGGCGGAAGAATAAATGCCTTCCAGCACCTCGTTAATCTGTTTTTCATCGAATTCATATTCCGCCAGTCCAGGAAAACCGCCGTATTTCAGATAATGTTCGAACTTCGTTTCGATTGAACTTTCGGCTGGAAATTCATGGAAGTCAAGAAATTCCCTGAATGACAGGGGCAGCATTTTGATTTCGACGTAACGCCCGGAAAGATAGGTTGCCAGATCGGACGAAAGGAGATAGGCGTTGGAGCCGGTAATATAGATATCGACATTGAAATCTACCTGAAAGGAGTTAACCGCCTTTTCCCAATTCTCCACCCGCTGAAGTTCGTCCAGAAAAAGATAGAATTTTTCCTTGACGCCTTTCGTTTTTTGCTTCACCAGTTCGTAGAGCTCGTTGTAAGTCATCCCGTCATACTGAAGCGATTCAAAATTGACCTGCAGGATACGTTTTGCGGGAATACCCAGCGTTTTTAGCTTGTCGGCAAAAAGCTGCAGCAGACTGGATTTGCCGCAACGGCGTATGCCGGTGATAACCTTGATTACGTTCTTATCATGATATTTCAGCAGTTCGTCTAAATATAAAGGTCTATTTTTCATACCAGCACCTCTTTTGTTATTTTTTTAAATTATATATCAAAAAAGATTAAATATCAACAAGTTTTATAAATATAAATACAAAATATTTAAAACAGGCGGGCTTTTTTGTAAAAAGATCCGAAAAAAATTCAAATAATATACGATTTCTATTAATAATAGAAACTTTCTATTACCTATTACCCTATAGAGAGACACGCTTTCTGAACTGCAAAAAACTCAATAACGCAGCGGCGGTCTCAGCCTTTAATAAAGGAAACATCTATGGGAGAAGAAAACGAACATACTACCGCCGTATGTAGAAATTCTTATACCTGCATCGATCCGATGGTGGTAAGAATCGCAAGAAGCGCGGCCCGGATGGTTATCGGCAGGCATGGCTTTACCGAATCCGACCTGCCGGGAACAGGAACTGGTCTGCGCCGGCTTGAAAGCTCTGGAACGGCTTAACCCGGAACGCGGCAACGGCCTCGGGTTGGTCGCGGCAGCCGTGAAGTCCAGGCTCAATGCAATCCTCATTTCCCGTTATGCGCAGAAACGCGACTGGCGCAAGTGTTCTTCCCTCAATGCGGAAATCTCCGGCAGAAACGAGGATGAGGATGCTTCATCGTTAGTCGAACTTCTGCCTTCCAACGGAAATTTCGGTCTGCCGGATAAAGATGGCCGCAACCCCGCCTGGAAACAACTGCGCTGCCGGGACGTCAACACCGCCATCGGTTATCTGCCGCCGGAACTCCGGAAACTCTGTGAAGACCTCAAGACCATGACTTCCTATGAAATCATGGCGGAGCGAAATTTGACCAAAGCCCAGTTTGACAGCCGCCTGGCAAAAATCCGCCATTTTTTCCTGTGTTTCCTCGGTGCGGATGAGTTCGGCGACCAGCCAAAAATCGAATACCGTCCTCTTTGATAAAGGAGTTGCAAATGTTTATAGAAGATATCAAAATCGCCTCGCCGTTCCGGGATTTGTTCCCGATCCGGGAAGAGGTGTTTGAGCGGATCGTCTGGGATATGTGGAAAAACGGCTACGATCCGGGTAAGCCCATCGCTTTGTGGGATCGTCCGCGTCCTGCGGGAACAAATCACCGGCGGGGAATATTTGCCTGGCGAACAATTACCAAGCGTGGATGAACTCAGTCAACAGACCGGCCTGCACCCAAATACGGTAAAGCTGGCATTCAGGGAACTGCGCGACTTGGGGCTGGTAAAATATCTTCCGACAGTCGGCTGCATAGTCCGGGATGACGCGCCCGGAAAAATTGCCCTGATCCTGCCGGAGGATTACGGTCAATCCCTGGAAGTTCTGGCCGGGTTGAATGAAGCGCTGGGCGGCTGCGGCCGGACCGAGTTGCTGCCGTATAAAAACGCCGAGAAATTCGGCGCGCTTTTGCAGCACATCCGGACGGAAAATTATTCCGGAGCGGTCATTTATCCGGAACATTCCTCCGCTGAAAAAGTCCGGCAACTCCGGGAGTCCGGTTTCCCCCTGGCACAGATCGATAACTTTCTCCGGGATGTGTCGCAGGGCGCTTATGTGGATTCCGGATTATATGAGGGCGGTATGCTCCTGACTTAACTCCTGATCGGGCAAAGGCACACGCCTCTTGCCGTGATCGCGCCGGATAATCCGGGCGGCAGGAAATTTGTCGAGGGCTACCGCGAAGCCCATCGCCGGAAAAGAGAATCCGTATGGTCAGCTAACGTCAAAATGTTGACTCCGCAGCTTGATGCCGCCAAGGCAACCGGGGATTTGCTGTCATCCGCCAAATCACCCCGGGCAATTATTTACGCCAGCCCCATGAATACACTAGCGGGTTGTGGAATATTAAAAGACGCAGACCGGGATGATATCAGGATCGCCAGCTTCTGAAGTTTGCCGGGCATGAACCTGTAGTCGATTTCGGTAATTGCCGCCGGCCGCGATTACCATAAAATCGGATTCGACGCCGGCAGGATGTTGCTGGAACTGCGGCGGCTTTCCAGGCGACAGCGCTCGGCTTTGCGGGTGAAAAAGCATCAGGTGAAAATACGAATCTGAGCGGGTAATTCATCAAAGCACGTCCTTTGGAACAAATTCAATAGCGGAAACGGGCTTGGAATATCCTGAAAATCATTAATATTCAGGACCGGTTACAGATAAAATAACGGCTCAAAGTACGTCCTTTGAAAAACGCCCGACAAAGCACGTGCTTTAACCTCAAAAAATACTTTGAAAACAGTTCAAAATCGGACTTGACTAGTCCTGATACCGGAGACAACAATACGAGCGTACCGTCAAGGAACCTGCAGAGGGATATGAAAGGTCCCGCGTACTCCAACTTACCCCGCATTCCTGA
>JAQUOK010000479.1 GCA_028717165.1 Victivallaceae bacterium
GGAGATTATAAAATAACAATTGATGATTATGGGCTGAATATATTTTATAAAAATCAGATAATCAGTCAGGGTTCCTATTTTACCCTCTATAAAGATAAAAAATATTCCGGTGTCATTTTCTCCATTTGTCCGCGCGGCAAAATTATGGATTTTCCTATGAAAAGATTGGCTAACTACGCTGATAAGACAATTTCAATTTCGGGGGAAGAAAATGGCATTCGGTTCAAATATACTGCCGCCATTTTAAATGAAAGCGTGACTGTATCCTTGGAAATTGAAGGTTTACCCGATCCGAATTTACCAAGTGAATATTGTATTTTATCATTGCCGCCCGAATTCATGGAAAATACTTCATATAACCTCTCAGACAAAATAACACGAAGAATCCCCGTTAATTCACAACACTGGAAATCAGGCGCTTCCAGATATTTTAATATTCATTCACGAGTAGGCATGATCCAAATAGAAGGAAATAGTAATGCGTTCCTGCTGAATGCCGGAAACAGGAAAGAGACCAGAAGAAATGCCGTTTATTTATTTAAAAGCCTCCAGCCCGGAACAATGACCTTTAAAATCAAAGTAGTTCCTTCCCGGTCGGGTTTATATATAGACGATATTCCGGCAGAGACTAGACTTGTCAAGATAGTGCTTCCGGCCCAGCCTAATCAATACGAATTGAAAAGTGCGGCCGAATTAAAAAATTACCTTGAAAAAATTTTCGGAACAGAATTAAATATTGTGAAATTCAATCCGGCTATAAATATCAGGGGCTGTATTTTATTGGGGAAAAGTGCAATCGAGGCAAAGTTAATGAAAAACGAGAAAATAACTAATGTCGCTCCCGACGGATATGTTATATCGGTACAGGACGGGACGGTAGGAATTACCGGATATCGGGGCCTGGGTACCTTATATGGAACGTATGCGTTTCTAGAAAGAATGGGGGTCAGATATTTTTCCCCCAACCTTCCCCGAATATCATATTACAGAATTCCTGCCTATTCTGCAGCCGCTAAACCTTTTTTTGAGTTTCGGGCCGTTGGCCGTTCCGGAAATCCCAAATTCGGTTATACTCCCGTCTCCGATGTTCCCGACCTGGTACGACTTGATCCGCATTGCCGGGGCACGTGGGACCATACTTCAGATTTTCAATGTCCGAGATATAAATATCTTACCGAACATCCCGAATACTTTGCAAAAGATTCCAAGGGCGATCCCCGAAAAACAGGAAAAATTACCCAACTGTGCGTTTCCGATGCTTCGGTAAGGAAAATTGCCGTTCAGAGAATGATCGGCGCGATTAATACTTACTGTGATTCCAGGTTTTTCATGCTGACGCCAGGAGACGGTTATGACTGGTGTGAATGCGAACATTGTCAAGCTCTTGATCCCAGGCCGAATATCAAAATATCCGGCGTCCCTGCTTATTTAACCGACAGATGGCTTGATTATGCAAACGCCATCGCTATTCCGGCTGCCTCAAAATACCCGGGTAAAATTCTGTTGACGCTGGCTTATGGTCCGGCACTCCAGTTTCCCCCGTTCAAAATCAGACCGGAGAAAAATATAAAAATAATGTTTGCGCCCTATCCGACTTACGGCGGCGCCTGGTGCCAAAGTCATGATCTTTTTTGCCCCAGGAACAAGGAAGCGCTAAATAATTTGAAAGGCTGGCTGGCTGCAGCTTCCGACAATATATATATTTATGATTATCCGGCAAATTGTAACTATTATGTTCCGGCTTTCACCTTTTATGCCATGGTCAATAAAATTAAATTTTATCATTTCCTGGGTATAAAAGGCATAAATTTATGTGGACTTCCATTATTTTTCCGGCCGGTATTCGAATATGTCATAGGCAAATTATTATGGAATCCCGACATTGAGGTCGAACCATATATCGATGAAGTTATCACTGCCCGTTACGGCAATGCGGCTCCATACATGCGAAATTTGTTCAACCTGTTTTCCGCAGCGGTATACAATATGGAAGTCATGTATGACAAAAAAAGCGTTTGTCATCAAAATATTGAACACGCCAATCCCGGGATTATAACTCCGGAACTGGCAAGTAAAGCCTACCGGATATTAAAATGCGCCAAAGAGGCGGCTAAACTGGATAAGCGAACATTATCCGAAATAAAATCCGAAGAACTTTATTCTATTCTACTGCCGGATTTGACTGCCAATACAAGCGATAAACTGGTTAAAGACGACGGCAACTTTAACTATGAGCTGCTTACGAAGCTGCAAATGCTGTATGAAGTTTGCAAAGAAAAACGAATAGCCAAACTTGCTCGCCGTTCATCTGCCGAGGATTTTTTTGAAAAAATATTCGGATTGTGCATTACTGCAAATCCATGGTATAACGACAAGCTGATAATTAAGCTGGTTTCTCTGGCCAACCAGGCCGAGGCGGAAAAACTTTTATCAGAACTGCGTACCCAGTTGAGGAATACCCAGCAATCTCCTGTTCCGGAAGGAATTGAATTGAAGTTGACAGGCTTTAAAGGCAATTCGTATGGCCCGGATTTTTATTCGTATAACTGCCCAAAAAGGAAAGCGATAGGAATAGACCCGCAAGGCAGAAAAAGGAAGTCCAGTATGTTTTCCTCTTTTTACCTGGATAAGCAAATATCACGGGATGCCGTTTTAAAAATCGAAGCACTTGATGATGACAAACCCGGGGCTACAAAAATTCAAATCATGATTAACGGTAACACTGTATTTGCCGGACAAAACCAAGCGAAAGAAAAGGAATGGACGGAATTATCATTCAAAATACCGGTGAAGTTTCTAAAAAGGGGTAAAAATAAACTTGCAGTAATAAACCTTGAAAAAACAGATGCCCCGTTCTGCAAGTGGTTTCTGGTTTCATCCATTAAAATTTACTGGTGAAACGGCCGGAGTATCTATTTTTGTAAAAACCTGACAACCCGGAAGAAACAAGCGCATGCCGGACATAAAAAATTCGAAATTGACCATAAAAACGTTAACGTCAGGAAAGATAACAATAACTTTATACCAAGTTGCAATAGAATAATAAATTACGCCGTGTGCAAGTTTTTTTTCGACATTTTAGCCTCGGAGAGGAAACGCAATGGAGGGCGAGACTCTGTCGAGCCGCAAACGGTTAACGTATCTCGGCTCGTGGGGACACTCGCCCCCCCAGGAAATGTGTAATGCGGCGATATTCGAAAACAAGCCATATCCCGGCAGGCACAATAAAAAAACTTGCACACGGCGTTAAATTTTATCCCTGTAAGGGATATTTAACGTAGCCCAAGGCGACGCCTTGGGAATATTATCGTTCCCAAAATGCTCCCTGAAGGGGAACCTCAAAATACGAATTATAATTGAAGTTCCCCCTCAGGGAACAGAAACTGGTGGTAATATTTACCCACCGCGTTGCGGCGGGCTACGCTGAATAACCCTGTCAGGGTTAACAAACAACAATATTATATTTTTGCAACCTGGTATTAAAGCAACTTTTTTATGCAAAATGTAAGAACAAGCGGAAAAGCCTGCAATAAAAACCGGCGTTTGATAAAATAAGTGACCGAACTTTAACTATTTAAAAGGG
>JAQUOK010000480.1 GCA_028717165.1 Victivallaceae bacterium
CCAGCGGCGAACCGCTGGTCGCGCGAAGCGCGAAACGGTTTTTGGGTTGCGGGCCAAGCCCGCCTTAGTGTCTTTATTTTAAACTTCGATAACCAAACCGTTTTTAAAATCACGGAAAATCCGCCGGATTTTCTCATCGTCCAGTGCTTGGCCTGGTCGCGGTCCAGCGGCGAACCGCTGGTCGCGCGAAGCGCGAAACGGTTTTTGGGTTGCGGGCCAAGCCCGCCTTAATTTTAAAGATTCTTATGTCCCATCCGTTCCAATTTGAAGATTACGGGCCGGTAGCCATCCGAACAACTGGCAACGGTATATCCTTTTTTGGAGTTGATGAAATTTCCTCCCCGGGCCAAAGTCACTACATACTTGATAATATCATTCCAGGCCCAGCCGCAAAACCCGTCAGGGATTTCTCCGTCACTGAAGAATTCCTGGCCATCCTGCAGGCGTGAACATGGAGCCCAATTACCGGAACCGCATTCATCTACCAGGTCCTTATTAAACAACCGTTTTGCGACCGTAATTTTAACCTGCCATTTTTTAGTCATAGTGTCATTACCTGTATTTACTTGCCGCTCCCAATCCCTTAAAAGTTAAAAAAGTTACTTTGGAGCTGTTCAAAAATAAGTTTTACCTCGACGTATTTCTCCCGGTTGCTTTGCGGTTTGCCGAGGCGTTACCCACGGCAGTTCCCCGAATCATTCCGGGATAATTCACACCTTTGTCAAGTTTATTTTCTTACAGCTCCTGATCGATTTGGTCATTTACTTCCGGCATTATTTATGAAAGCCATTTTTCATCAAAGATGGCGATATCCAAATCGCTGGTAAAGGGACGGGTTGCGCGATAATGGGAAATCCCCAGCAAAATCCGTCCATCATCAAGCTGGATGAGATTATGATTGCTAAGCTGGTTTTCCCCTGACTCGTCGGCAATAATCCTGGGATTATCCCAAGATTTACCGTTGTCCTTTGAAATTACTGCCGAAAGCGGATGCCGCGGTTGCTGAGTTGTCGATGATACATTGTTCCAAACCACCATAAGATTTCCATTCCGAAGTCTGATCATCCGGGCCATTGATTCAGGAGACGGCAACGCCGACGGCTCGGATGGCGACCAGCTTTCACCGCCGTTTTCTGAAACGGTCTGATAGAGGTAACCGCCTTTGGTGCGGAAAAGACAGAAAATCCGGTTTGGAGGAATTTCAACAAATTCCGGTTCCATAACGCCGCGCGGAGTGTCTACTTCTATTTCTCCGCCGCGTTTCCAGGAACAGCCTTTGTCATCGGATAACAGACAGGCAGCCTTATAATGTTGGGAACCCCATTTCTGTTCTTTCGTATCGGACCGTTCCGGATCAAGATAATAAAATACCGCCACGATGCGCCCGTTTTTCAATTGAATAGCTCCGTGAACGGTACCATAACATCCTATTTCCGGCAATTCTTTACCGCCGGTAATTTTCAGATAAGGCAATTCCTCACCATAGTCAAACGTCCGTCCGCCGTCCGATGAACGCTGCAGGAAAAACCTGGTCTTAGATTTGAAACAGTTGCCTCCACCAGTGACAATATTACGTTTTTCATCAATTTCGATTTCGTGCCATATGGTCTTGGCGCGGAACATCAGTACTTGGTTACTTCCCCGCAGGAGCAGACGGCAACAGCTTCCGATTCCCCCGCTTCCTCCGCCACGATCCGCAAAATATACCTGCGGTTCAGACCAACTTAGTCCCCGGTCTTTTGATATGGAATATAAAACAACACAATCATTGGAACGTTCGTTATAATCATAGGCACTCCAGGTCATCATGAGGCTGCCATCCGGGAATTGATAAAAATCCGGTCCCTGATGACAGTCCGCCCCAACACCGCCGCGAATGAAACAGAAATACTCCAATTCCCCGGGAGTATAAGTCAATACCGGAATACGTGCTATTTTCATTTTTATCTTTTTCCTTTGAATTCCGTTTTATTTAAAATATCCGGATCCCGCTCGCGGAGATTATCGAAAAGCGTTGTCCAGCGGATCCCGTATATTCCCGGGTACCCCAACCCGCTGTCCAAAATGGTTTTGACTCCCTCCGAAACTTTTTCCGCATCAGTAAACGCGGAATAACTTTTAATGTCCATGCATGCCACATACCGGCAGGAAGGATTGCCGGACCGGCAAATATCTCTCGCCTTCACCAGTTGTTCCCGCAGTCCTTGCGGAGAACCTGCCCGAAAATAAAAGGTTTCAACCAGTTTTTCCCGGATTATTTTTTCCCAGGGCCAAAAACGGCGGCGAGCATCTTCAAAACTGTAATTGACTATTGACAATTCCAGTTTGCCGGAGGAATGCGTCACTCTTCTTTTTACTTCCCGGACAAATTCGACGGTGAATTCACCTCTGAATTCAATCCATTCCGGATCGCCGTTCTGCTCCGGTTTTTTCCCGTAAGAATCCAGTACCGGCTTTTCATAACCGTAGACGCAAACGCCATTTTCGTCGGTGGGCATTTTCACCGGTTCCAACTGCAAACCGTCCGCTCCGGTTTTTTCGGCAATGCCCACATATTTTTCCGAAAGGTACGAACGCACTTCGGGATAGGCAAGACTCGCAAACGCGATAGTATCATTACCGCCGAGGATTCTATTCCAGGATGAATTACCGTCCACATCACAGGTAAAACAGCCGGGGAAATGCCTTATGATTTCATCCGTCAATAGGATATTTTTATTTCGGTTCAAAATCGCCGCCACCGCCACGGGAAAATACAGGAAAACTTTCATGCCCTGTTCGTGGGCACAACTGACAAACCGCGCGATTCTGGATAAATATTCACCGGGGTCTACGTCAATATCTTTGATTTTCCGCCCGTTAGTCTCGAAAAATGCACCCGGCATGGAATCTATATAGGGGATTACCGCTGTAAAACCATAGCTTTTCATTCTGGCAACCATATGGCGAATTTCTTCGTCAGGCCAGTGAATGGTTTTACCTGCTGCATAGTCCACAGCCAGTCCTAAAGCGGCAAAACATATCAGTTCCTGATTGGTTTTATAGTTCCTTTTCATTATAATCTGCTCTGTAAATTGAACGTATTATTCATAAACTTATGGAGAACTGCTGCAATCTGTTCAAATTAAAGTCGTTGTGCCGATCCTCGACGTAGCGCTGCTACGCCATAAGCTGCTTACCTTACCATGCGACTAATCGGTTCGGTTTATCCCACTTGATCCGGCATAAATAAATGCGATTGTTGGCGCCCCGTTTTACCGTAAGTTCAATATCATCCGGATTCTTGCTGTCACCTTTCATATATTCGGAATCCACAACCCAGGATTCAGTCGCGGAGGCATTCAAGGCCCCGCCGTTTCCATATTGAGCGCCGAGATTCGGCATCAGGATCTTTTCCGTTTTCCGGATAACGTGCGGAGCGCCGTTTTCCGTTTCCACCCGGGCCATGAACAGCGGAGCCCGGTTTCTGGCAATATGAACATTGCCGGCGCCGCGCCGCGTGTAGACCAGAAAAAGACCGCCGCTGTGGGTTACCCAATGCTGCTGAGTATTATAACTGCCGAGTTCAAGATCGGAAGAGCG
>JAQUOK010000481.1 GCA_028717165.1 Victivallaceae bacterium
CGATTTTTCCGGGACTTTACGGTTTGGATATATTCCGGTAAGGAACCCAGTTTTACGCCGTCCCGCCCAAGCGCATTCATCCCTTTTATGAGTTCCGGGAGACTTGCCTGTGGCACCATATGGTCCACGCCGTTCAGCATGAGGAAAGGCGGTTGTGCGAGAGGGGCTTTTTCAATGATCATTTCTTTCGCCCGGATCAATTTTTCCCTGGCTTCGGAAGGGTTTTCCGGCAGTTCGTAGACATTGGCGTAACCGGTAGGCAGCCAGACAGTCAGGGCTTCGGTCCCGTCCGGGGCGCGCCAGATGAATTCGGTATTCAAGCTTTCGACCCCGCGCCAGATAACCGCGTTATCGATCCCGAAACCGCCGAATATCTGCGGCAGTGCGGCGATATGGCCGAAAGTGTCGGGAATATAACCGACTTTCATCACCCCTCCCAGCCGTTCCGCTATCTGATGTCCGATCAGTAGATTGCGGATCAGGGATTCGCCGTCCGGCAGGAATTCGTCGGGGAGGATGTACCATGGCCCGATTGAAAGGCGTTGCGTGCTTATGTAATGATTCAGGAGTTTTTCATTTTCCGGTTTTATTTCCAGATAATCCTCGATCACTACGGTCTGGCCGTCAAGCATGAATTTGAATTCCGGATTGTTTTCCAGTACTTCAAGCAGATAATCCACCATTTCAACCAAGGCCGCCCGGAATGTCTGAAAAGTCAGATACCACTCCCGGTCCCAATGGGTGTGAGATACAATATAAAAACTCTCTTTTTTCATTATTTTGTGTTCTCTGTCTATTTTACGTCAAACGTCTTTTCTATTTTCGCTCCGCTGACGGTTTCATTTAGGACAATTCTGTAGATACCCGGCTTCTGATTCAAAGCCAAGGGGACGCAGCCGGAAGATACCCCTTTTTCCGTGAATAGATTCCTGGTATAATACCGGCATAATTTATTGTCCGGGCCATATACCTCCAAATGGAAGACATGAGGACATATTTGCGTTTTATCTGAAACCTTGAGCTCTATGGTATAGCTGACGGCATCACCTTTTTTATATGATGTTTTGTCCAGTTGAAGTTCAACTCCATCTATTTTATAAGGCATAAGAGCATAAACGCTGGGAGACTTTCTGTAACCGCAATTGTTAAACTTTGTCCCGTAGCCCAAATAGCGTTTTCCTCTTATTTCATACACATGAGCAGGTACGGAAAGCGTCAGATTATCATTCTTCCCCTGCCAGCTTCCGATATATCTGGCCGCTCCGGAACGGAATGTAAAACCGCGCTCCTTGGGAGTTATCCCCAGTTCTCGGAGTTCCCCGCTTAATATTTGACCAAAATATTGTTGTCTTTTGATATAGCCTGGCGTCACAGCATAACATGCCCAATCTCCCACTATCTTGCCGACGGAAAGATTGAAATTGAAATAAATCGAAGTTCCCCTGCCATATTTGTTGACGATTACGAGCGGCAAACCATTGATTTTATCAATGACTTCCCCCTTCTCCGCCTTGATGCCGGGGTCCGTCTGAAGTTGAAGCCCTTTGAATTTGGGATTTTTCATGCCGCCGTCCAGTTCGGAAGCAACTGTCAGGTCTTTCGTGTTACGACTGATCCCCAATATCGCGTCAAGCGCTCCCTTCCCGGAATGAATTTTGCCATGCTCATCCATAATTCCCGGTTTTATGTCGGAAACCAGTATGCCCCCGTTCGAAACAAACTGCTTTATGGCATCGGCTCCTTTTTCCCCGATGCTGAACGCCGCCGGAAGAACCAGCACCCGGTAATCCTTCAGCGTGCCGTAATCAAGCATATCGTCTGAAATGAACCTGAATTGATATCCCGAACCTTCCAGCAAACGGATGAACGCGCGCCAGGAGTTGAATATGCTTCCCAGAGCCGCCGCGCAATGGTGGGACCGGCGTGAGTAAAGAATCGCAATTCCATCATTTTCCCTGGCCGCATTCAGGAGCAGTTTTCCTATTCCCTGTTTTATCTCTTTTATCTCTTCGGTAGTCTGCTTCCAGAAATCAAAGGGCGAATAATCGCCCCGGAAACCCGGCCATATCCGGCCCGGAGCATCTGCCGAATAAAGGCAGGGCGCATTCAGATGGCGGAAAAGATGCCGCCACGGCATTTGCCGCTGAAAACACTCGTTGAATGCCTGGGCGACGGTATAGCTGCCGTAATAAGCGCCTTTCAAGGTCCCGGGACGGCCTAAGGAACGAACTAACTCGGCTTCTTCTCTTGGTCCGTTGCTTGCAGCATAAACATGAACACTTCCTAAAAATTTCATAAGTTCCGGCCAGTTGTATCCGTTTTCACTGGTGGTCCATAAATTCAAACCGGTGGTTACGCGCCCTTCGGGATCAAACTCGTGAACCGCATCCGCTCCGGTCTTGTTCGCCCCGACAAAAACCGAATCCATATATATCCTGTGATCGACCCAGGAAGCATATTTCCGCTGTGCCTGCGCCGCTTTCAACGTTAACGGCACTACATCATTCCAACTGGCAAATCCGGATTCCCAGTGTTTATTGAGTTTATCCAGATTGCCGTATTGTTCCTCGAGATATTTCCTGAACCCCGCCAGGCAAGTCTTTGAACGGCACAGATCCATTTCCCCATAACCATAGCTGCAGAGACTGCATTCGTCCCCCAACTGGTACATCAGAGGCTGAAACGGCTTATAGCCTTTGCCCCGCTTCTGAACCATCTTCCGGAATTTTGCCAGATAGCCGGGATCAGAAAAGCAGGGAACCCTGATGTCGTGCTTAAAACGAACCTTTTTGGGCAGCCCGCCAAGGCGAACCACATAAGGCACTATTCCCAAACCGGCCTTGCCCATCATCATGCCTGTTTCAAAAGCCGCTTCCGTGTCGCCCGCCTTTAACGGCATTGTCGGCCAGCTGCCGGCATTCCATCCGCCTTCAACTCCCGTAGCCGCAACCGCCTTGAAAAATTGATAAATCAACCAGTCTTTACTTCTCCCTCCACACATAAAAACGGACAGACAGTAAAAGTCCTCTTCCTTCGGAACCGGCAAACTGATCCCGAATTCCTTTTCCGTCTGGTCCATTATTTTGTCACCTTCCATAAGATTGACTTTCAGCCTGCCGACATTCGCAGTGGGATTTTTCAACTTGAGCGAGAATTTACTTACCTCTGAGTTGTTCCTGATCCGACACTTGTCCAGGAGCCGATCATTACCGTCATAAAGTTCCAGTTCAAGAAAACTTCCTTCGCCGGCATTCCTTGCCAGGCAGACCGTCCCGCTTACGGAATCACCCGAACAATACCCTCTCCGGTCAAGAACCACCTCCTTAATCCGAAATTCGGACAACACCTCCAGGCAGCGGCTGCTCCAGTCCATTATTCTGTTTTGGCCGTCCAGGAGCCAGACATTCAGATAATGTTTGCCGCGGGGAAGCCGGGGAAGCCCGGACAACGCATAAACATCTTTTCCGGCCGATGCGGAAATCTGTTTTTCCCATTCCACCGCCCCCGCCAGGTCACACAGCATCAATTTGATTGCCCGGGCGGAAGCTGCCGCGGCGGGAGTCAAGCCTAATTT
>JAQUOK010000482.1 GCA_028717165.1 Victivallaceae bacterium
CGCCGCAGTTGCTCATGGCGCCGAGCCGGTTCATGGCGACGGCGATGGTTTCATGCGCTTCCGGGCTCAGGGAACCGAGCGACATTGCTCCGGAAACAAAACGCCTGATAATGGATTCGGCGCTTTCGACTTCATCCAGCGGGATCGAAACCGCCGGCGCCAGTTCGAACAGGCCGCGCAGGGTACAGAGGCGTTTTGACTGATCGTCGATCAGCTTTGCGTACTCGCGGTATTTGGCCGGATTGTTCAACTGTACGGCCTGACGGAAAGCGGACAGGCTTTCGGGCGTCCAGAGGTGTTGTTCGCCGCTTTTACGGTAACGGTATTGGCCGCCGAAAGCAAGCAGTTCGCTTTTTTCCTGAGCCGCGTGATAACGGGCGCGGGCTTCGGAAGCGACTTCGGCGATGCCGATGCCGCCTATCCGGCTGACTGCGCCGGGAAAATATTTGCTGACGAATTCCGAAGACAGCCCGACCGCCTCGAAAATCTGGGCGGAACGGTAGCTGCGCAGTGTCGAAATGCCCATTTTCGAAATTACTTTCAGCAGGCCTTTGTCAACCGCTTTAATATAGTTGCCGGTAGCGGTTATTTTATCGACGTCGATCCTGCCGTTCTCCACCAGGGCGCTGACGCTTGCGAGCGCCAGATAGGGGTTGACCGCGGTGGCCCCGAACCCGAGAAGCAAAGCGAAATGCATGATTTCACGCACTTCGCCGGACTGGATTATCAAACCGACTTCAGGACGCAAACCGGCTTCGTTCAACGCCTTGTTAACGGTTACCGTCGCCAGCAGGGACGGAATCGGGACGCTGTTTTCTCCGAGATCGCGGTCGCTCAGGATCAGGATGCGGCAGCCGGATTTCACGGCCTCAATGGCGGATACCGCCAATTTTTCCAAAGCCTTTTCCAGACTGCCCTGTTCGTCCGTCACCCCGAAAGCCATGGGCAGCGCCCGGCTTTTAAAATCGGCGAATTTTATATTGCGCAGACCGTCTATTTCACCGTCGGTCAGCACCGGGCGGGGCAGTTTTATGAGCCGCGCGTGTTCCGGCGATTCGTTCAGGATATTGGCATGATTGCCGATATATGTAGTCAGGCTCATTACCAGTTCTTCACGGATCGGGTCTATCGGCGGATTCGTCACCTGCGCAAACAACTGTTTAAAGTAGTTGAAAAGGAGCTGGGGTTGGTCGGACAATACCGCCAGAGCGGCGTCGTTACCCATCGAACCGAGCGCTTCCTTGCCGTTTGCCGCCATCGGGGCGATGATCACATCAATATCCTCCCGGCTGTAACCGAACAGGCGCTGCTCGTTGAACAAATTCTGGGAAAGATCGGAAGCGCTCAGGACACTGAACAGGCCGTGCATGGAAATTTTATTTTCATCCACCCAGCGGCGGTACGGCCGGCTGCGCGCCGCCAGATTCTTGATTTCGCCGTCATAGACCAGACGGTGATTTTCCATATCACAGTAAATTATTTCGCCCGGCCGCAGACGTCCTTTTTTTACCACTTTATCCGCGCTGATGTCCAGAACCCCGGTTTCCGAAGACAGGACAAAAATGTTATCCGAGCCCAAAGTGTAGCGCGCCGGCCGCAGACCGTTGCGGTCAAGTACGGCTCCGGCATTAACGCCGTCGGAGAAAGCAACCGCCGCCGGGCCGTCCCACGGTTCCATCAACGCCGAATGATATTCGAAAAAGGCGCGGACGTCACGGCCCATATAATATTTTTCGCCCCAGGCCTGCGGGATCAGCATCAGGATCGAATGCCGCAAATCGCGGCCGCAGGCGACCAGCAGTTCAAACATATTGTCCAGACATGCCGAATCGCTCTGCCCGTTCCGGACCAGAGGCAGGATTTTTTTCAGGTCGCCGCCCATGAGTTCACTGGCTAAATGCGGTTCGCGCCCGCGCAACTGGTTCAGGTTGCCGCGCAGCGTGTTGATCTCGCCGTTATGTGCCAGATAACGGAAAGGATGCGCCAGTTCCCAGGTCGGGAAAGTATTGGTGCTGTAACGCTGATGCACCAGCGCCAGGGTGGATTTGAAATGTTTTGAAGCCAGGTCGACATAAAATTTTTCCACCTGTCCGGCCAGGAGCAAACCCTTGTAAACGATACTGCGGCTGGAACAGCTGCAGATGTAACAGTCCGGTATCGCTTTTTCTATCAGCCGCCGGATAACAAACAGTTTACGTTCCAGAATCTCCCGGCTTTCGAAAGCTTCCCCGCCGATAAAAAGCTGGCGGATAAACGGACAGTTGCGGCCGGCGTTTTTGCCGATTTTCTCAGGGCGCACCGGAACCGTGCGCCATTTTATTACGCGGGCGTTTTCCGAACTGACGATTTTGTCAATTGCGGCCTCTTCACCTACCGCGCCGAAAATCATCGCGACACCGTAACGGCCGGTTTCAGGAAGTTCGCAGCCGAGTTCGCGGCGGAAAAATTCATCCGGCATAGACAGCAGGAGACCGGCTCCGTCGCCGGTTTCCGGATCACTGCCGACCGCTCCCTGGTGAGTAAGGCGTTTCAGCCCCGTCATCCCCATCTCAACGATTTTGTGGGTCGGCTTATTGCTCAGATCGGCTACCAGGCCGACTCCGCAGGCATCGTGTTCATTGTCAAAACTGTATAGTCCCCGGTCAGGCATCGCCCCCGGGGAATATTGTCGCCACTGATGTATTTGCATAGTTGTCTTATCCTTAAAATTTCTGTTCCGTCAATTAATCGGCAAGGAAGAATAAAGCAGGAAGCATGCCAAATGAAAAGATCGTCTTGCGAGGCAAAATTAAGCTGTTTTCAAGACAAATTTGTCAAAAAAAGCTAATTTTATTACATTTTTGCAATTTTTTAATATTTTCTGACATAAACTTGCTTTTTTGTTTTCTTTTATGACATTATATTATGAAAATTTTCAGCGGATTTTGAAAGCGTCAGCTGCCGCCTGAAAATATTACATTTTTGTTCTTTGAACATCTGGCGCCTGGGGTGAAATTACATTTTTGTAAATTTTCCTCCCGGCAAAATTCTGTTTTAAGCACGGGCTAGTTGTACTGTAAAATTGGCATGTTTCCTGCTTTTCCAGAGTTCCATAATTTGCATAATCTGTATTGAATCCATGAACCAACGAGGCAACTGCCTCAAAACAAAGGATTATTGTATGAGTACGAATAACCGTGCCAAGGCTATTACCACTATAGCCGCCAAGTCGATAAGCTGCTCGTCAAGCACTTCTCCGGCAAAAACCGATTTTTACGGCAAGGATGTTTTCAACACCGCCGCAATGCGGAAATACCTGCCTAAGGAAGCTGCGGAAAAACTTCTGGCGATCATCAATGACAAAGCTCCGTTTGACCCGGAACTCGCAGGCGACGTCGCCCACGGCATGAAACAATGGGCCCTCGACAACGGCGTTACCCATTTCACTCACTGGTTCCAGCCCCTAACCGGCGCGACCGCCGAAAAACACGATTCATTCCTGGATCCGAAAGGCGACAAGGCCATTATGAGTTTTTCCGGCAAAAACCTGATTGTCGGCGAACCTGACGCTTCCAGTTTTCCTTCCGGCGGC
>JAQUOK010000483.1 GCA_028717165.1 Victivallaceae bacterium
CCTGTAAAATGTTCAGTTTCTACGTCAACCACCATAAAATCAAGCATTAAGACTATAACAGAAGGTTTTTTTACAGTTGCAAGCCTGCCCGTCTTATTGCTGTTGAGCACAACATATGCGTTAGCTGTATAACCTCTGCTCATATATGGATATGGATTTCCGGAAGATGGTATTCCTGCCGGGCAATGAAATATGCTGAAATCGCTTCGGGTTGCGCGATTATCCCAATCGTATTTCAAGTAGGGGGCCAATTGCCAATCCCACATTCTCGCCTTAGTTTCTGTCGATTGGGGAAGCCATCCGTTATAATCATCCGCATATATATAGCCGGCAGAACCAAATTGCTTAAGTTTTCCCTGGCAATCAATTGCTTTAGCTTTTTCACGCGCCTTGCCTAACGCCGGCAGCAGCATACTTGCAAGTATAGAAATAATAGCGATCACTACCAGGAGTTCTATTAATGTAAATATTTTATGCGGTTGCCGGCTGTGAATTCTTGAACTTCCGCCACAGCTCAATTGGAATTGGCACACAGAGCTTTTTCTTTGTCTTTTATCGGGCAATATTTGCCCGCGTTCTGAATAATGTCGTCCCATTGTAAGGCCTCCGGTTATTTTTTTATCCGTAAACTGCCGTCTTGCTTTAATTATTAAAAATATCACTTTACAAGAGTTTACATGTTGAAAGGCTTTTTGTCAATACCCATAAGCAATAAACAGCGATAAAAACTCAAAATAATTTTTATAATATATACATGATTCGGGACGTAAGAACTAAAACAGTTTACTATCGTATCTGGGTAATTATGTGTTGTTTTATAGTTGACATGACAGACTCTTGCCGGTTTATTTTTCTCACATTCGTAATTTGTAATTATTTCAGTTTTGCAAGTTGAAATATCCTGATTATTGATGTATCTTGCCGAAAGTAATTATTGTCGTTCAATTCATTAATATAAGGAATTTTCTAATGAGCAAAATCAATGCGCCGCATGTATTTACTTCCGAGTCCGTGTCGGAAGGCCATCCCGACAAAGTATGTGACCAGATTTCCGACGCCGTCCTGGACGCCTGTCTGAAAGACGATCCGGAAAGCCGGGTTGCGTGTGAGACTTTGACCACTACGGATTTAATTGTTATTTCCGGTGAAATAACCACGAAAAGTAAAGTTAACTGGGAAGCCGTTGCACGCAAAACCGTCGCCAAAATCGGTTATACCCATTCCGATATCGGGTTTTGCGCCGATTCATGCAAAGTATTCATTTCCATTCATAAGCAGTCCCCGGATATTTCACAGGGCGTAACCGAAGGCGAAGGCATGTTCCAGGAACAGGGCGCCGGCGACCAGGGAATGATGTTCGGTTTCGCTTCCGATGAAACTGAGGAACTCATGCCTGCTCCGATTATTTACTCCCATAAAATAGTAGCGGAACTGGCCCGCCGCCGCAAAGAAATGCCGGAAGAATATTATTACCTCCGTCCGGATGCGAAAAGCCAGGTATCGGTCCGTTACGAGAAAGGCCGGCCGGTAAGCGTTGAAACGATAGTCGTTTCTCATCAGCACACCCCGGACATGCGGATTGAACAGCTTGAGTCCCTGGTGAAGGAAATCGCCGAGCAAGTCATCCCGGCTGAACTGATGAGCGATAAAGTAAAATATTTCGTTAATCCGACCGGGCGTTTTGAAGTTGGCGGCCCGAACGGGGATACCGGACTGACCGGGCGTAAGATCATTGTCGACACATATGGCGGCGTCGGTTCTCACGGCGGCGGCGCGTTTTCCGGCAAGGATCCTTCCAAGGTTGACCGTTCCGCGGCGTATATGTGCCGTTACATCGCGAAAAATATCGTTGCCTCCGGACTCGCCGGGAAATGTGAGATCCAGGTTGCTTACGCAATCGGCGTGGCCGAACCACTCAGCATCAACGTGGACACCTACGGCACCGGTAAACTCGGCAAGGATTCCGATCTCGAGAAGGTGGTTCGTGAGGTATTTGACCTCAAACCGGCCGCTATCATCAAAACCTTGCAGCTTAAACATCCGCAGGCCAACGGCTGGACATATCAGGATACCGCCGCTTACGGACATTTCGGACGGGAACATTTTCCCTGGGAAAAGATCGACCGGATAAGAGATTTGCAGAAGGCCGCTGAAAAATATAAATAATTAAAGGCGTGTTTCAAGATGATCTGTTCGGAAAAAATATTGGGGATAGGTTCGCCTATCGTTGATTTTCTGGTCCATGTCGATGACCGGTTTCTCGAAGATATTGGAGCCGAAAAGGGTGGAATGGTGCTGGTGGATTCTGAAGAAATGGAGAAACTGCTGGCAGCCATTCCCGGACAGGCGGTGCTTGCGCCGGGCGGTTCGGCCGGAAATGCCATTTTCGGTTTAGCCAAACTGCATGAATCGACCGCTTTTCTCGGAAAACTGGGCGATGATGTGGCCGGAGACTTTTTCCGTAACAAACTGGTTGAACTCGGCGGCTGTGAAAAGTCTTTTCTTGTGGTTAAAGGCGGGGTCACCGGGCGCTGCCTCAGCATGGTTACTCCGGATTCGGAGCGCACCATGCGGACTGACCTTGGCATTGCCTCTTCGCTGACTCCTGATGATATTACGGAAGCCGCTTTTGAAGGTGTTGACCATGTCCATGTCGAGGGGTATCTGCTTTTTCTCGATGGGGTGGTTGAAAAAATCATGGCCATAGCGCAGGCCAGCGGCTGTACCGTCAGCCTTGATCTGGCGACGTTTGAACTTGTCCGCCTGAAGCGTGATCTGCTGATGCATCTGATTAAGAAATATGTGGATGTCGTTTTCGCCAATGAGGAGGAAGCCGCGGAATTTACGGGTTCCAGGATCCCGGAAGAGCAGGTTTCCAGAATCGCGAAACTCTGCAATGTGGCGGCAGTCAAGCTTGGCCCTGACGGCTGTTATCTGCGGGACGACTCCGGTATTTATACGGTTCCCGCCCGGAAGGTTAAAGTTGTCGATACCACCGCCGCCGGTGATTTATGGGCGGCCGGTTTCCTCCACGGCTGGCTTAACGGCGCCCCGCTGGCGCAGTGCGGCATATACGGGACCGTAGCGGCGTCGGAAGTCATTCAGGTCATGGGTTCCCAGATACCTGAAGAAAGATGGGAAAGCATCAGAGAGGAGTTGAAAATTTAATATGCAGCCGGTTTGCAAAAGATTATACGGTAAAATGCTTGAAAAAGCAGGCGGCTTCTGATTTCCCGCCCTCAGAACTTCATAAAAACCTTACTAAACCCCTTAACTGTCATTTGAATTTGGGAGATTACTGATTATGGATTACAAGATCGCGGATATTACTTTGGCCGGTTTCGGCCGCAAAGAGCTGGATATAGCCGAACATGAAATGCCCGGCCTGATGGCGACCCGCCGCAAATACGGCGAAGAAAAACCGCTTAAAGGCATTAAGATTATGGGCAGTCTGCATATGACTGTGCAGACCGCCGTACTGATTGAAACTCTGACCGCTCTCGGCGCTGACGTACGTTGGGCGTCATGCAATATTTTTTCTACCCAGGATCATGCCGCGGCCGCGA
>JAQUOK010000484.1 GCA_028717165.1 Victivallaceae bacterium
GATCATCCCTGCTGAAATACCGTGCGGATTGACATAGGCGATTATCGGGACTTTCGATTTGGCCATGACGGAAGCGTATTCATAAGCGGTCTTCACGCTGCCGCCGGGAGTATCTATTTCAAAGATCAGGGCTTTGGCATTGTTTTCTTCGGCCTCGCGCAGGGTTTTTTTCAGAAAATGCATTTCCTGAGTGGAAATCTCGGAAAAATCCGTAAACTGCGGAACATAATAGACAAGTCTGGCGGCGGATTTTGAAAAGAGTCTTTTCCCGCTTCCTTCAACCGCCCCGGTTATTACCGGAACCACGGCAAGCACCATACCGGCGGCAATAATTCCGAGCGGCGATTTAAACAGCGTTTTCATATTGAACCTGCTAAGTTAATACTGAAAGTTGATTTTTTATAAGCAGGACATCTTCGATCGTCCTGACTTTCCCTTTATCCAGTCCGGCCGCGGCAGTAAAGGTTTCTATCATTTTCTGCTCCCGGCTGTCATAGATCCCGTCCGCCATCGCCAGTTCAAGGATATTCGCCAGATAACACATCTTCTGCTGTTCATCGAGCGCGAGACAGGCAATGGTTTCTCCCAGGGTATGCTTCTGATAATATTCATAAGCCTTATTGTAAAGTTTCGTGTCGCCGCCGCAGAAACGTTCGATAAATTCCTGTTCGTCCTTCGCTATATCATCATCAACCGCAGCGACGAACATCAGGATTACCACCAGCCCCAGCATGGGTGAAAGATGATGCGCGCCGTCAATCTTTCCCGCGCGCGGCGGCATGAACTGTTCCTCCACTTCCCGGCAGGATTCAAATTTTTCCAGCATGAGTTCGGCGTTCGGTATCTCCGCACTCGAAATTTTCAGTTTCACGGTTTCCTTTCCGACACAGATCGAAAGCAAGGCGCTGAACGGTTCATTATGCAGCAGCAACTGGTCAATATCGGAAAGCTTCAAACATTTCGACTGGAAATCCGGATCACTGAACCTGCGGTCATAAAGATAAATAACATCGGCATAAGGAATGATATAACTCTCACCGGGCTGAGCGTTAAAACCGCCGCTGCCGCGAATAACGCATAACGGTTTGGTTTCAGGCTGGAGTTCCGCAAGCCGGGCTTTGATTTTGTCTGATAAAAAGGTAAAATCCATCGCGCCGTTCCTTATGAATTAAAAATTAACTGCAAAAACCCTCTATGCATTTTTAAAACAATAAGGTGAAAGCATAATTTTTACAAGCTGAATTTAATAAAATATTGCCATTCTCTATTGCTATATATGCAGAAGTAATTACAGTAAAAGCATAATAATCAGGAAATCCCTTAAATGATACCATATTATATTTTACTGCTTTTCGCTTTTGCCTTAATGAATCTCCTGCCTGCAATGGGAGCATATTATTTTGCGCGGTATTTGAACCGGGGAGGTTATTCAGAGCTTTTTTTACTTGCCTTTTCAATCTTTTTTATAGAAGTAATAATCTCCTGCGGAATTCCGGGCATTTCAGGACATCTGAATTATATCGGATGCGGAATAACAAGTATGCTCATCGGAGCTTTTCTCTGCCTTTTCAAAAGTCACGCCAAACCCGTAAAATCAAAACCTTTCACCTCCGCGGAACGGCTGTTCGCCGCTTTGATTATTGCCGTTTTACTGCTTCGTTTCTGCTGGGCGGCAATAATGCACAGCGGTACGGATACCTATTTGTACCACTTTTATTATCCGGCAATGTGGATTACGGAAGGGCGGATCTTTCCGGTTTCAATTGCCGGACTGCCTTGTGAGTACTACCCTGTTTACGCCGAATTGTTATACTGCTGGCTTATGCTCCCGTTCGGTGACGCTTCATTCGCAATCTTTCTGCAAATGCTTTCCTGTATCATTGCATGCTGCGCGGTTACGGCAGCCGCAAAAGCTTTCGGCTTCAGAAGGCTTGACGGGCTTGCCGCCGCCGCCGTTATGCTGTCCTCCAGTATCATAATAGAAGTCGCCATTATGGGTTACACCGACGTCCTTAACGGCGCATTCCTTCTTGCCGGGGTTGCCATAATGCTTATAGGGTCATTACGCAACAGCATAAAATTCGCCGTTATGGCCGGAGCAATGCTGGGGTGTTCCGCCTCGATAAAATATACCGGACTGCTGTTAACTCCGATTTTGACCTTTTTCTACCTGCTCGCAGCCGTCTGTTTCAGAAAAAAACTCTGGAAATATTCATTATTCCTTGCCGGTTCCGCAACTGTCGCCGCGGCTCCGTGCTACATCGCAAATTTCATCAAAACCGGCAATCCTTTTTATCCGACCCAAATACATATCGCCGGCATCCCGGTATTTACGGCCGGCATTGACATCAGCCATCCCGCCTCGGGGTTCAACCGCAATACCTGGAGCCTGTTCGTCAGCCGGAACATATGGGACATGAACCTGACGTCAGGTATTCTATACGTGATTTTACCTTTCGCGGTTATTGCCTTGTTCAGCCTGCATCGCAAATTTCTTAAAAAACAAATGGTATTCCTCCTGCTTGCCGTGATCATTATAATGCTCACGGTAATACAACTCAGCTATTATCCGGCACTGGCGCAAGCCAGGCAAATAATCCCGCTCCTGATGCTTTCGGCCCTTCTGGTTATTCCATTATCTAATGTTATAATTGCCGGACAGAAATCTTTAACGCGCGCAGTCCGCCTTGCCGCACTGGTCGGTTTATGTATTCTTCTGTCATATAACGCTAACTACCTGAACTTTATTATAACCTGGACTTTTACAGGAATTCTGGCATTGCTTTTTACTTTCGGTTCAAACAAAGTGTTCCGTTATTGCGGTGCCGCGTTGATTGCTCTTTTCATAATCTCCCTGCCATGTCTGTTTCAAATACGAATCGCGTCGAAAGATAACTGCAATTATATTTTTGCCGGTCAATTCGGAGGAAAGTGCATGGAAATCATATGGAATGATTTTAGTACTCACAATAAACCGATTACAATAGCCTCAGTCGGGGCCTGGTACAATTATATGTTCATGGCCGACATGCCGGGCAACAGAGTAATATATGTTCCGATCAACCGGAAGAATTCAACTCACCCGCATATGTTCGACTCATATACGGAAATCAGGAATAACCCTGTTCCGTTTGCCGAGTGGTATAAACGCCTTAAGGAACGAAACGTGACTTATCTCATCATCAGGCTGACGAACCATGATTTTATGACCAATAATGCTCAGGAATTCCGTTGGGCGAAGGCTCATCCGGAACAATTTGAAAAACTGCTTGACGACGGGGAGTTTTCCCTGTTTCGCCTGGTAAAGTGACCGTTTCTAAAAAACTCCGTTCTGCGCGCTAAATTTCATAAAATATCCCAATAATCTTTGCCTTGTGCTTCCGGTATTGTTATAGTATGGTTATAATTATGTCGATTTCAGGTTAATACCATTATATAAAGGACTATGATTCATGAATATACCGTTAGTTGACCTGCGCCGCAATTTCAGCCGCTATTCCGACAACTACGAAGAAATCCTCCTCAATGTATGCTCTTCATGTCAATTCATAATGGGCCTGGAACT
>JAQUOK010000485.1 GCA_028717165.1 Victivallaceae bacterium
ATGAGGTATGCCGCCGGCAAAAGCCGGCGTCGTTTCAAAAAAAACGATATTGAATTTTTCCTCTCCGGAGTACCTGACGCCCCATTCGTCCGGCAGTGCGAAATCGTTTTTATCTTCGCGCAGTCCTGAATATCCGGAACTTATCACAGCGCCGCCGGAAGCGATATACTTCTTGAGTTTGTCCGCGTATTTGTCCGGGACGAAAACTTTATCGGGCATGATCAGGATTTTGTAAGCAGAAAAATCCATGTCCCAGTCGATAACGTCCACCTGATATTTCAGCTCTGAAAGCATTCTTACCGCCGCTGCGACCGGCTGGTTTTCCTTTGCCGGGTTAGTTACCGGGTACCCCATGGCATCCTGCGGAATGAGAATGCCGGTCTCAGTAACGGCCCGCGCTCCCGCCGTCCACGGTTCCAGGCTTTCGATTCCGGCGAATACGGAGCCGACAAGTTTATACACTTCCGGATCAAGTTTGCCCCGCGGATGCATATGGTCTCCGATCTCGCACGCAACCGCGTTGCTGAGCGCGTGGTAACAGTCGAATTTCAGCGCTTCCGCCGTCCTGATGCCGCCGAAATCGCCCCAGCTGTCCTGAAACCGCCCGGTTTGTCCAAGCGTATGTTTTCCAAGATTACGGGTATATCTGACGTTCGCCGGGAAATTGTCGTAACCCCATTCCCCCTGCGGCAGACATTCGATCTCAAAATGGCCGCAGCATGCAGCTTGATCCCGGAACGGGATGCCGTTGAAATAAAGCAGTTTCTTATCCGGCGCGAGCGCCTTTACTTTGCGGACAAAATCCAGGTTCGTCCGGTTCAGGACGGCAAACGCCGCGTCCCGGTCTCTATGGTTCTTTTCTTCCGCTTCCATGAGTCTGCGGCATTCAATGCCGTAACACGGTTCCCATGGATTAAAACAATCGAAAAACAAACCGTCCACTTGGTAAAGTTCCAGCACTTCACGGGCCATTGCCAGCAAGTAATCACCGTAAGCCGTGTTTAGACACATCCTCCTGAAAAACGGATCCAGTTTGTCTTCCCGATAAATTGCGCCGTCTTCGGGAAGGACGCACCAGTCCCGATGCCGCAGCGCATTTTCATGATCGAGGCCGGCATTGAAATAGGCGACGACCAGAATAGCCTCGTCATGACAGGCCTTGACCATGTCTCCCAGCAGGTCGCATTGCAGTCCGGGATGCGGAATACCGATCTTTGTCGGGTAATAGGCGAAACCGAGATTGCATTTGGCGAATACGTTGACGCTGTCCACATGCGCCGCCTTCAGGGTCCGGGCGAATTCCCGGCCGTTGAAATCCGCCCCCACATCATTAACCCCCGGCATGGTGTGAAAATCCAGGTGAACCGCGCGCTGCGGATAAGTTTTTATTCTGTCAGTTATCAATTTATGTCCTTTCTAAGCGGTCAAGCTTATTTTTCTGTAGCGTCATTTGCTTCGCTTCAAGTTCAGACGCCCAATGTTTTTATGTTACAGATATTTTTGCACTTCAGCTTATCTGCTTCAGATTGCGTACCGTATTCCTGTTGACTATTTCAGGTTTGACAATTATCTTCGTATTGATCTTCTCGCCGTCGATAATGCGGAACAGCGTTTGCGCCGCGATTTGTCCGATTTCTTCGTTTTTCTGGTCGACTGCGGTAAAAGAACCGCCGCCGAAACCGACCAGGGAAATATCTTCTGGGATTTTAAGCCCGAGTTCGGCTATTCCCTGTGCCGCACCTTTTGCCAACTCGATATTGGAGCATAAAAGAGCAGTTATTTCCGGAAACTGCCTAAGCAGCAGTTTGGCATTATCCTTTCCGCTTGTACTCGTATAGGGGCCGTATTTGACATAAGCGTTGTTCATTTTGCAGTTTTCCGCTTTAAGCGCTTTTTTGTAACCGTCAAATCTTTCCGCGGTACTGTACAGATTCTGAGGGCCCAGGATGAGACCTGTTTTCCGGTGCCCGTTTTCGATTAAGGAACGGGTCGCGAGATATATGCCTTCTTCAAAATCCGTTCCTACGAAAGGAACGTTAATTTCTCTGATATAATTGTCAATAATTACGCAGGGACGGTACTCCAGGACTTCTTTCAGTTCGGCGGACAAACAGCCGACGCAGGGCATTACTATCAGACCGTCGATGTGACGGTTGAAAATATCCTTTATAATTGCAATTTCCTCTTCCGGAGAATTTTCAGACGAGGTGAAAATTGCATGATAATTCTGCCTTTTGCTCTCCTGCACAATACTTTTAGCTATGTCAGTAAAAAATTCGCAGCCCATTTCCGGCATTACAAAGGCAATAAGGTTGCTCTTGTTCATTTTCAGCGCCTTGGCGAAATGATTGGGCGTATAATTCAATTTTCTTACCAGTTTTTCCACTTTTTCTTTGGTCGCGGCGCTGGCCCCGGGCCGGTCGTTCAGCGCTTTGGAGACGGTTGAGTTGGCAAGCCCGAGGGCTTTAGCCAGATAAGAAATATCAATCTTGTCTTTTGTCTTCAACATTGGAACAGTTCCTTATAATTGTTCTCTTATTATTATAAAGAAATTGTTTTCTTTTGTCAAGTGCAAAATAAAATTTTATTGCATTTTATTATGTTCAATATTTTTATATTCATTATAGAAATCGTTTTCCAATAAAATTGGCGAAAAAGTTTTTAATCCGGAAGTTGAGATGTTACGTTATTTATAAATGGTTTGGGCAATATAGAGAACGATGCAGCCGCCCCCGGCCCCGGAACGTTAGGTTCCGGGACGCACGGCTGAAAACAGCCGCGGCGACACTCGCCCTCCATGAAATGTGTAATGCGGCGGTATTCGAAAACAAGCCGTATCCCGGCAGGCACAATAAAAAAACTTGCACACGGCGTTAATATAGAAAAATAAACCGACGGGCCGCTTAAATAAATCCGATATTAATTTGCCTGTCTGTTGACTTTGCCGTCACAGTGTTTATAATAATTAGAACTTTGTAATTTATTTTAACAAATGGATATATTATCATGAAAATTCCAGCGGTCTGGACGGAACCTTTTTCCGACTATATTGAAAACAGGCTCAGAAGCGAAGCTGCAAAATTCTTTCGTATTCATCAATTGCCGGACACTCTGGATGCCTGGCTGAAATACCGTGCGGAATTGCGCGAAAATATCTGGAAACGCCTTGGCGTCCGGCCTGATCACACCTTGGATTTGGACCTGCGTGAGACCGGCGAGACCAGGATGGACGGTTATGTGGTAAAAAATATTTATTACCAGAGCCGTCCGGGAGTGTATGTGACCGGCAACCTTTATATTCCCGACGGCGCCGGCCCGTTTCCGGGCGTGCTCGGCATGCATGGGCATTGGTCCCAGGGACGGCTTGCGGAAAGGGTGCAGAGCCGCGGGCATTCCCTGGCGCAAAACGGTTATGTTTGCCTGCAGGTGGATGCCTGGGGGGCCGGCGAACGTTCAACGGTACATGGCGAATTTGAGTATCACGGCGCCGGTCTGGGCGGAGCGTTGTTCAATGTCGGCGAGACTTTGAT
>JAQUOK010000486.1 GCA_028717165.1 Victivallaceae bacterium
CGACGGTATTGAGGTATTCTATTATGCCTTCGACCTGCAGCGGCGACAGGACTTTTGTTTGGTGATACAAACCGCACATGGTCTCAGGATCAAGTTTGTGGGCGCGGGCGATTTCGCGCACCGCCCCGTCATCCATAGGCGTATCGTCTTCGGAAAAGAACTGCCCCGAAGTCATACAGCCGATATAATCCCCTGAACTGCTGTAAAAAGGCATGAACATTTCGGTCAGGCCGGCATGGCATCTGTACCTTACGATATCGTGTTTCACGCTGGCCTGATGCGCGTGTTTCCGGTCGCATTCCCGGCAGGCCGCAAAACCGGAATTCGTGCTTCGAAGCATGACGCAGTAAGGATTGAAATGCCGCATCCGGGACAGTTTCAGCGATTCGCCCTCGGCGTTGATAAAATCAACCACCACGCCAAGCAGCTTATAGATAATGTCATGATACTGCGCAAGCTTTTTTTCCCTGCCGAGTTCGGTAAAGATTTTCCGGTTGATCGCTCTTACATCCATAATTTGAACCTTAATTATATCAGCATATGCATAATATACAGCAGAAAACGCATAGAAGCAAACCATGATAATTATTATATTTTTCAGTGTCAGCTACAAACAGTTTGTAACGAAAATAATAATGAGGTTCAAAATGGGTTATCTGATTCAATCCGAATGCGATCAAAGAATTGCAAAAGTCCGCAACCTGCTGGAAGAAAAAAATCTGGATCTGGCGCTGGTCTACTATGACGAGTTCAATATCGGCAACGGCTGGTACCTGACCGGCTGGTGTCCGCAGTTTGAAAGCGGCGCCGTAGTAATTCCGCGAAAAGGTATGCCTTTGCTGTTGGGCGGCCCCGAAAGCGAACCCTTTGCCAAACTTGACAGCACAGTTACTGAAACCCGGAATTTTCCGGTATTCATGGTGCCGGACGAAGAATATCCAAATGCTGTGATAATTGATTTTCCCGGCCTTTTCGCCGAGTTAAACGCGACTTTGGGCAAAGTAAAACGCATCGGGCTGGCGGGTGCCGGACGCATGCCCGCCGATTGCTACCAGGGAATCGCAAACGGCTTTACCGGAGTCGAAATGGTCGATATAACTGATGATTTCGTCAGCCTCAGGTACCTTAAATCAAAATGGGAAATAGAACAGATTCGAACCGCGTTCGGCCTGGCCGATCTCTGTTATGACGCCATGAAAGAAGCCATCGTCCCCGGAGCTTCCGAAATACAGATCGCCGCAGCCGGAGAATATGCCGCCCGCAGCCGCGGCGCCAGCGGTTTCGGCTTCAGCGCGATTGTCGGCAGCGGCGCGCGTTCAAGCGCCGTCGTTCCCACCGCAAGTTCCAAAAAAGTCGAAGCAGGCGAAATGGTAATGCTCGGACTGTCCCCGAAAATAAACGGTTACAACGGAGTCATGGGCGATGCCCTCCCGGTTTCCGGCGAATACACGGCACGGCAGAAAGAATGCATGAAATATCTGCATGAAGCTTTCTGTATGACCAAAGACATGCTGGCCGTCGGCAAAACCGGCCGCGAAATTGACGCTCCGGCGCGCGCTTACTTTGCAAAACACGGTTTCGGCAAGTATCTTGTATGTCCGTTCGTTCACACTATCGGATTGCACGAAGCGGAATCTCCGTTTTTCGGCCCCGGCAGTGACGACGTGCTGGCGCCCGGAATGACCGTATGCGTCGATATAAGTTTCTTCGGTCATCCTGAATTCAACGGCGTACGTATTGAAACCGGTTATGAAATTACTGAAAACGGCGCCGTGCCGTTCAGCCCGAAAATGGATAAACTGCATACGACGATATAATATAATGAAAACGGAATTCGACATACTGCTGGGGATTGATATGGAAACCGATATCGGTTCCTTTACCAGCGAATACGAGGGCGTACAGCACGGCACTCCCCGGCTGCTTGAGATCATGGCTAAACATGGCACAGTTGCGACTTATTTCTGGACCGGGCACGCCGCTGAAAACAATCCCGCAACGGTAAAAATGGTCAAGGACGCCGGCCATGAAAACGGCTGTCACAGTTTAGTCCATGAAACCCTCGGCGATCCGCTTTTTCCGCTGCCGAACAACTGGCCGGTATTTCCCTTCGAAGTCGAGGGGCGGATACGGGAAGCGACCAGGATCGTTGAGGAAATTTCCGGCGCCCGTCCGCTAAGTTTCCGCTGTCCGCGGCTCTGGGGAAGCACACAGGTAACCAATGTCCTCGAAAAACTCGGCTACGAAGCTGATGTTTCACTGCCGCTGTATTTTTACCGCAAGTTTTATCATCCGTATCACCCGTCCAAAGATAACTGGGTTGAGGAAGGCGATCTGAATTTAATTGAAATTCCGAATTTTTGCGACCTGGCTATGGAAAGCAGCGATCCATACCAGCGCGACCGCGATCAATGGCCGCTTTTCCGTACCGAATCAGCCGGAGCCCTGCTTGCCAAGGTAGACAGTTTCATTGAATTTGTCAAAGCCCGCGAAGTCCGTCCGGTACTGGCCTTCTATTTTCATCCCTGGGAATTTCATCCGATGCCGCAAGGCGCAATCGACTATGGTGAAGCCGGCGTAACGCCGCGGCCGTTCATCACGATGAACTGCGGCGATGCGGCCTGTCGGGAATTCGACATATTATTAGTCGAGCTGAAAAAACGCGGCGGGACTTTCAAGACCGCAAAAGAGATTGCATCTAACTGGAAGTAAATCAGATTTTTATTTTTTTAAATTCTTTGGCAACTCGTAACGAAGTTGTATATTCCCTGTTTAAAAAATATAAAGATGCCGGGAATTATTATATGCGACAGGAAAGTCTGGAAGAAAAAATTAAACGGGTTACGGCTGAAGGCGTGGAAGTTGTTAAGTACAATCCCGGCTGGCCGAAACTTTTTGAGCAGGAAAAAGAACATTTACAGCAGTGTCTGCCCGTTGATCTGATCGTCAGGATCGAGCATTTCGGTTCAACCGCCGTGCGGGGGCTCGCGGCTAAACCGATAGTTGACATGCTTATAGAAATCACCAATGTCCAAAGAGGCAAAACCCTGATACCGGAAGTACTCGAACCCCAGGGATATGATTGTTTCTGGCGGCCACTCTGGAATGAAAATGTTCCGCCTTTTTTCACCTGGTGTATAAAACGAAATGCTTCCGGCATACGTACTCATCACCTGCATTTTGTTGCCGTCGGCTTCAAGGATGAGGAGCTCCGTTTCCGGGATATTTTGCGGCAGAATCAAGATATCGCAACCGCTTACGCCGACTTGAAATTCAAACTGTCCGCCGATCATCATGCTGACCGCATCAGTTATACCGAGGCAAAAGGCGATTTCATCAGACAGATACTGGAAAATAACTGATTCAGGTGCATTTTTGTAATTGGTGCCCGTTTTTTATCCCTGGAAGAGGTTTTTAACGTAGCCCAAGGCAGCGCCTTGGGGAATCTTATCGGTTCCATGATGTTCCCTGAAGGAGAACTTCAAAATGCGGGTAAGGCATTTGAGGTTCCCCTACAGGGAACAGATAGGGGGGACGGCATTACCCGCCGC
>JAQUOK010000487.1 GCA_028717165.1 Victivallaceae bacterium
AAATTGTTGATTATCAACGAATGATTGTATTATTTCGCTTATTGCCGAAGTCTCAAATTCAAGTCTGCCTGTTGTGAAGTTTCATAGGAGTAACCTTTGTCCGGGAAAAATTGAATCCCGAATGGATGACTATGTTAAGAATTGAAAATTAAGGATGCGGCACGGTATTGAAACCCTGAAAGGGTTGTTCAGCGTAGCCCGCCGCAACGCGGCGGGTAATGCCGTCCCCCCCATATCTGTTCCCTGTAGGGGAACCTCAAATGCCTTACCCGCATTTTGAAGTTCTCCTTCAGGGAACATCATGGAACCGATAAGATTCCCCAAGGCGCTGCCTTGGGCTACGTTAAAAATCCCTTCCAGGGATAAAAAACGGGCGCTGACCAATTACTTCCGGCCATGATTTATTTCCTTATTTTTACAAAAACAGTTGACCTTTTTTATCTGCGGCTGTATATTCCAGCTTTGTTAAACCACTTTACAAAGATAACATGTCAGCGAGGTTGTCATGAAAAAAAATTTGCTTATCGCCCAATCCGGCGGTCCCTCCCCGGTAATTAACAGTTCACTGCGCGGAGTCGTCGAAGCCGCGCGCGAATTCGAACAGATCGGAACCGTTTACGCGGGGTGGCATGGGATTGAAGGCGTCCTCAAGGAAGAACTCATTAATATGTCCGCGCAGGATCAGGATGAGATCGCGCTCCTGCGCAATACTCCGGCCGCCGGCGCCATCGGCACCTGCCGCTACAAGATAAAATCCCATCAGAAAGAGGATTTCGACCGGGTTGTCGAGGTTCTGAAAGCCCACAATATCGGTTATTTTCTTTACAACGGCGGCAACGATTCAATGGACACCGCCAACAAGGTCGCCAAACTTGCGCAGGAACGCGGCCTTGACGTTATCGGGATCGGCGTTCCCAAAACCATTGACAATGACGTCGGCGACAGCGAATTCAAACTGATCGACCATACTCCGGGTTACGGTTCCGTAGCCCGCTACTGGAGTTCTATCGTTCAGAACGCCGAAGAGGAAAACCGCGGTTCCTCGCCTGCCGACCCAGTGCTGGTGCTGCAGGCAATGGGACGCAAGATCGGCTATATTCCCGCCGCCGCCCGCCTGGCTGACCCGAAACGTGAATTCCTCCTGCTGATCTTCCTCTATGAAGGCGGCCTGGCCATGGAACAGATGGCCGATAAGATCAACGCCAAAGTCAAGGAATGCGGCCGGGCCGTCGTTGTCGTTTCGGAAGGCTGCGACGTCGGCGATCTCGGTTTCAACAAGGACAGTTTCGGACACGCCCAGTTCGGCGCCAGCCAGACTACCGTCCAGCAGGCTTTGATAAACTATCTGAATAAACACGGCCTTCCGGCGCGGGGTTCGGCACGGGGACAGACTTTCGGAACCGACCAGCGCTCAACCGCGATCTACGCTTCCATCGTTGACCTGGACGAAGCTTACCGGGCCGGCCAGAAGGCGGTTGAACTTGCCGCGAACGGCGAAGGCGGTTTCATGTCGACGATCCTCCGTGAACCGGGACTGATCTATTCGGTCCGTTATGATAAGGCGCCGCTGGCGGAAGTCGCCAATTCGGAACGTTTCTTCCCGCAGGAATGGATATCCCCCTGCAAAACCGACGTAACTGATGAATTTCTCAAATACGTCCGTCCCCTGGTCGGTGAAGACTGGCCAAGCGTACCGATGATCAACGGCCGGCAGCGTTTCGCCCGGCTCAAGCCCGTGTTCGCGGACAAAAAACTCCCCGAATATGTGCCGGAAGCAGTAAAATAAACAGCCAAACGTATTTCCCTGCCGCTTTCCCAACCGGAAAGCGGCGTTTTTGCCGGCGGAATTTTCCGCGTCAGACCAGATGCAGACGTTTGATTTGAGTAATTGTGTCGGCAACACATTGCTCAGAAGAAATTTTCCCATACAAGCGTGATTTCATCTCTGAACCGAAAATCTTATAAACGGTACGCAGATCTTTGAAATCAAACTGCGGTATACTTGAAGACTCCGCTTCAATCAGTACCGGGCATATTTCATTTTCATACTGCGTCAGGAGGCATGGCGTATTTTTCAGCGCCGGCAAGGTAAAATCTGCAGTAATGGCAAACTGCTGCTTTTTCCTGAACAGAAATTTAATCCATTTCCAGGCAGCGTCCAATTCCAAGTCTGAATTAACGGCTGACCGGAAAATACCAAAACAGTAATTACCGAGTACCGAAGATATTCTGGTATTTTTATCCGGCCATGGAATTGGAAATGCCTTCATATCAAATTTATCAGCCAGCAACCGCCGCAACGTAAGTATCCAGGAAGTTCCTGATAATAAAATACCACAGTGCCCGACGGCAAAAATATCTAAACCATTGGTTCCGGTATACGGATTACCCTTTGCAAAGAGTCTCGCAAGAAAATCCAGTCCTTTAACACAGTTCTGATTTTGCAGTACTTCAATAAATCCGGCAATGCTGTTACTGAAATTTCTGGTGTCAGCCCATAAATATGGAAGATTGCCGACAATGCCGTGCCAGCCAATTGGAATTTCCGGAAAAATACCGTAATATCCTGGTTTATGTTTTCCGGTGAAGTCTCCCATTATCTCAGTCCATGCTTCAAGAGTTCCCCAATCCGGAATCTCAATATCCGGCTCAATTCCTGCTTCCCGCAGCAAAGTGCTATTGACCAGTACTACACAGGTATTAGTCTTCGATACCAGCGCATGGACATGCCTTGTACCACCGGCATCAGCGGTTTCATAAATGCACTGAGGGCGCAAAGATTCCGCCAGTTCTCGGAAGCCGGGCATATTTTCCAATGGCATCAACGCATCAATAGCAGCATAATCGGCATGGAAAAAGAATTCACCTACCGTAGGAACTTCTCCGCTGCCAATCTTGATCAGGTAAATGTCATTATTCGGGTCCGCCGCAGGAAATAAATTAATGACCTTCACTTTGATCCCTGGATTTTCCAATTGAAAAAGCCCCGCCAAAGTTTTCATCATTTGTTCATATTGCGGCGAATGATTGAGAATGCCGAAAGTTATTTCCACCGCCGCTTTACCGGTAATATGTGAAAAAATGTCATCATAATCTTCGGCAAGGCTTTCAATATCTATGAATGAGCCGTTACCCCGCCGTTTCCGGATAACGCCTTCTTCCGCCAGTTCCCGCAAAGCGCCAACCACGGTTATCCTTGAAACTCCGAATTCCTCGGCCAGTTCCCGTTCCGACGGCAAACGGTCTCCCTTCTTCAACTTCCCGGAAGCTATCCGGTTTATGATATCCGATTTGACCCGGATATATAGCGGCATATATTCTTTTTTCATTAAACCGGACTCCGTTGTAATAATATTTATCATAACTATAAGTCAAGTCCGGATACTTTTCAAATTCAGGTTGCTTTTCAGTGATAATTAGCCCAACTTCCGCAGGTAAAAAAAGGCGGAAAAAATTTTTGAGCTCAAAATTTAAATTCCTCAAAATTCATACTTTTGTAAGTTGTTGATTATCAACATAGATATTTTTCACCCTCTTTTGTTGTGCC
>JAQUOK010000488.1 GCA_028717165.1 Victivallaceae bacterium
ATCGGGATGAGGAATACTTCAAGTGGAAGATATTTGACCTGCCAAACCTCAAAATCAAAAAACAACTATGAGTTTATGCCACAAAGTGCAGAAGATGCCGAAAAGCATCTGGTGTCTTTGGCTTAAAATTCTATAATAAAAATGGTTTTTAAAATTACCGAAAATCCGCAGGATTTTCTCGTCACGAAGTCCTCAGTCCGACAGGCTGCTAGAATCTCGGGAGAGCTCCCTTTTTACGGAATTCCATGGGAGTCATTTTCTGATACTTACTGAACGCGCGGATAAAATTGGAGGCATTGTCATAGCCTGATTTAAAAGCTATTTCCTTGCAGCTCATGGCGCTTTCCTTCAACATGCCGCAGGCTTCGTTCATTTTGCACCGGATAATGAATTCAACCGGGGACATTCCGGTTTCCTGTTTGAATTGCCGGGAAAGATGTTCGCGGCTTATTCCCAGGCCGGCAGCCAGTTCCTGGCAGGAGATGTTTTTATCCAGATGTTCCAGGATCAGTTTTTTTGCTTTCAGGATCATTTGGGGCTGAGGCCGGTTGTAATATTTGCGGCTGTAGACTTCGGCAAGCATATTTATAACCCCTAATACCATTGAGCTTCCCTCCTGAAGCGTAATGAATTGATCCTTGTCATCGCTTTCCAGCCGCTCGCTCAAACGGCGTATTACCGGGTGATTGAGCGGGATATGATAAATATGGCCGTAATGATTAATGAGGTCTTTAAGCATGGATTCAGCATATTCGCCTTTAAAACGCAACCACCAGAAAGTCCACGGTTCCTTGCCTTCAGGGGGATAAAAATAACTCACTCCGGGTTCGAGTCCGCTGCATGCATAGGCGGTTCCGGGAACCAGATCCCATTGGCGTTTGTGCTCTTTGAAACAGCCCCGTCCCTTTTCCGTATATACGAACAGGCCGTTGAAAATTTTGCTTGAATTATGATAGGCGGGCGTATACTGGGTTTCCCGCTCCAGACATACCGGTACCGGAAATGAAGCAAGGCTCATATTCGTATGAAAGGTTATCCGGTTTATAATCATTTTATGAATATTAATATCATTTTATGAATATTATATTGTCATTTACTGCATTGATTTAATTTTTCATTCAGTTAAATTATAACTACAATTATAAAAAATCAACTTTCCCAAAGGATTTTATCATGACTTTTTCTCAACGCGAAAACCTTATGAAGCTGTGGCGCCGTGAAGGCTATGAATACGTTCCGGTCCACTTTACTATCTGTCCCGCCCTGATGGAGGAATTCAAAAGATACTGCGGCGACGGCGATTATAAAGATTACTTCAACTTTCCGTTCAGATATTTGGGGCAGGGTTTCAAGCCGCAGGATATTGACTGGAAGGTTTACTATCCGGGCGTGGAATTTAATCCCGGAACGAGCTTTTCCATTTTCGGGGTGGCGTGCGAACCGCATCCGGGTTCCATGCATATGCACAGGATGCATCACCCGATGAAAAGTTTTACCAGTCTCGAACAGTTTCAGGCTTATCCTTATCCGGAGCTTGATGAGTCCAGAATCGACTCTCTGAAAGCGGAGGTCGAAGATCTCCATGAACGGGGGCTGGCCGCCTGCGGCTATCCGGGTTCCTTATGGGAAAACTCCTGGTATATGCGCAGCATGGAGGAATTGATGATGGATATGTTCGACGGCAGTGAAAAAGCGACTTACCATTTTAAACGGATTACAGATATTGCCTGCGGTCAGGCGGCACTTTTGGCGAGAGCCGGAGCCGATTTTATACATACGGGTGATGATATCGGTATGCAGGGATCAATAATGATGTCGGAGGAAATGTACCGGGAATGGATAAAACCCCTGCTGACCAGACTTGTGAAAACGGTTAAGGACATCAATTCCGAAATCCTGTTTTCATATCATTCCTGCGGTTATATAGAACCGTTTATTCCCGACCTTATCGATGCCGGGATCGACATCCTCAATCCGATCCAGCCGGAATCGATGTCTTTTGAAAAAATCCATGCGGAATACGGTGACGTCCTTTCGTTCTGGGGAACTATAGGAACCCAGACGACAATGCCGTTCGGAACCCCGGAAGACATCAGGAATGAAGTCAATAAAAATCTGAAAATCGCGGGTGCGAAAGGCGGTTTGCTGTGTACGCCGACCCATCTGCTGGAACCCGACGTTCCGTGGAAAAATATCGAGGCCTATGTGCAGGCCTGCCGTGATTTTTCGCTTTGAGCGGCCGGGCTTATCTTTACACGAATATTTCAACCTGTAAACCATCCTGATTTTCCCCGTTTCATTCCGGTGGCATGTTTTGTCTGGGCCGACTTCCGGAATGTCTGCTTGCATTTTTATTAATTTATGTATATATTACCTCTCATCGGATAAACAATACCTGCATTTTATAATGGTATAATTGGTAATGAACGCTCATAGGGAAAAATTAGTTGCTGTGCTGATCCCGGCAGTGCCGGGAGCCGTGCTTTATGTCAAAAACTTAATTTTCCTAGGATAATTATACTGTTTTCTCTACACTGAATTGCGATTCTGCTCAATTTCAGTCAAACAATCTCAAAAAATCAGGAATTTTTCACATATGAATAGTACTAAAACCATGAAAGGCAGCGACATCACGATCCGATGCCTCGAAAATGAAGGAGTTGAGACGCTTTTCGCCTATCCGGGCGGCTTTTCCCTTGAACTGCACCAGTCCCTGCAGAACTCAAGTATACGGGTAATCCTGCCCCGGCATGAACAGGGCGGAGCTTTTGCCGCCGGCGGTTATGCCCGCGCCACCGGTAGAACCGGGGCCTGTATGGCTACCAGCGGTCCCGGCGCCACGAACTTGCTGACCGGCATCGCGGACGCCTATATGGATTCGATTCCGCTGGTTTGCATAACCGGGCAGGTGCCGACAACCATGATCGGTAAAAACGTGTTTCAGGAAACTGATATTATCGGTATGACCCGTCCGATAGTCAAACACAGTTACCTGGTTTTGTCCGCCAAAGATCTGCCGAGAGTGATCAAGGAAGCTTTTCATCTGGCGGCAACCGGCCGGCCGGGCCCGGTTGTGGTCGATATTCCCAAGAACGTCCAGCAGGAAGTCAGCGAAGTTGATTTCAATCCGGAACTTAAGTTCAATGCCTATAAATCGCATTTCGATTTTACAGAAGACGAGATCAGGCGGATCAGAAAGATGATCAAAGCCTGTAAACGCCCCTGCATTTATGCCGGCGGCGGGATCATTACGGCGGGAGCCGCGGCGGAATTGCGCAATTTTGCCGAATCCTATAATATGCCGGTGGCGACTACGCTTATGGGCATAGGCGCTTTCCCGGAAAAGCATCCCCTGAGCCTGAAATGGCTTGGCATGCATGGAACCGTCTATGCGAATAACGCCGCCAATGAATGCGATCTGCTGCTGGCTTTCGGGGCGCGTTTTGACGACCGGGTAACCGGCAACCCGAAAAATTTTGCGGTCGGCGCCAAAATAATTCATGTTGACATTGACCGTTCCGAGATCAATAAGAACAAA
>JAQUOK010000489.1 GCA_028717165.1 Victivallaceae bacterium
TGAAGAATTAATCTTATCAGCCTATAACGATCTGAATAAATAATAACGGGAAAAATCGCGGAACGCAGTTTCAGTGGGAATTCACGGGTTCGAAGCCGAAGTTCCACAGAACAGGCTCAACTGCAGAAGCTCCGCCGGAAAAACAAGGGAGAAAAATCATGCCGCAAAAGTACCTGGCGTTCGACCTGGGAGCCTCAAGCGGACGCGCCATCATCGGAACTATTGAACAGGAAAAACTTTCCCTGCAGGAAATTCGTCGTTTCAGCAACGGGCCCGTCGAGAAAAGCGGCTCTTTGTTCTGGGACTTCGAAGCGCAATGCGCGGAAATACGCGCAGGCCTGAAAAAAGCGCTTGCCGCCGCCCCTGACATTTCCAGCATCGCCATTGACACCTGGGGCGTGGATTATGTCCTGTTCAACCGCAAAAGCGGCAAAATGATCCGACGCCCTTATCATTACCGGGATTCCCGGACTGACGGTATTCCGGAAAAGGTTTACCGGATAATCCCGCAGGAAAAACTTTATGAGCGTACCGGAATTGAGTTCATGCAGCTCAATACCCTGTATCAGCTGATCGCACATAAGGAAACTCATCCCGAAGATTTCGCCGACAGCGTCATGCTGCTGATGCCGGACGCCCTGACTTATATGCTGAACGGGGCAATCACCTGCGAATACTGTGAAGCTTCAACCACCAATCTGCTCGACCCGGTAAAACGCGACTGGGATTTCGAACTTATCGACATGCTCGGCCTGCCGCGTTCGCTGTTCCCTGAAATAGCCTTCCCCGGCCGGGCCTCGGCTCCCCTGAAGGCCGAACTGCAGAAAGAATTCAACTGCGGCCCGATCCAGGTAGTTAAGGTCGGTTCGCATGACACCGCTTCCGCCGTAAGCGCCGTTCCTGCCCCGGCCGGCCGCGACTGGGCCTACATAAGCTGCGGCACCTGGGCGCTTTTCGGGGCGGAGATCGATAAACCGATACGTAGCGATGAAGCCCGCCTCGGCCCCTTTACCAACGAAGGCGGACTGGATGAAAAAATCCTGTTCCTTTCCAATATCATGGGTACCTGGCTTTTCCAGGAAACGCGCCGGGTATGGAACGAAGCCGGACGTAATATCTCCTTCGGTGAAATGTCTGAAATGGCCGCCAAGGGAAAAGCTTTCAGTTCCCTGGTCAATCCGAATGACAATTTATTTCTGACGCCGGGGGACATGCCTGCTAAAGTCCGCGAATTCTGCGCCAAAACCGGACAGGAAATACCGGAAACCGATGCCGACGTACTGCGCTGCATTTATGAATCGCTGGCGGTTTACTTCCGCACCAAACTGGAAAAACTGGAAAAAATCCTCGGCGTAAGCTACAAATCTTTGAATATTGTCGGCGGCGGCGTTCAGGACAAAAAACTAATGCAGTATACCGCCGACTGTCTCGGTTTTCCTGTGGAAGCCGGGCCGGTAGAGGCGACCGCTATCGGCAATATTCTGGCCCAGGCAATCGCCGGCGGCGATCTGCCGGATTTGGCGGCGGCACGTGAAATAGTAAAAAATTCATTTGACGTAGAAATCTATAAAGCAAACCCGGCAGACAAAGCCGAATGGGACAAAGCCGTAAAGAAATTCATGGAATTGTAATAAGCGGTTACGTTTAGTTTTCAAAAGCCCCCGCAGGAGGGCGAAATTTGGTTAGCCTCGGGCGCAAGCCCGTGGAAAACATGATAACAAATAGCAACCAGCCCCCGCAGGAGGGCGGCAGAAAAGATGGGACACACTTTTTCGAATATACTTTATCATATAATATTCTCGACTAAAGACAGATTAGATATGTTATCTTCCGAAAACAAAACCTCTGTCTATGCTTATTTATGCGCCATCGCTAAAACTGAGGGTGCGCAAATTATAAAGATCAACGGCATAGAAAATCATATACATATTCTGGCATCCCTGAAGCCGTCATCATCTCCATCTGATTTTCTCAGAAAAATAAAAGCTAATTCTTCCAAATGGATTCATGAAAAGTATCCCCGATTACGGGATTTTGCCTGGCAGCCCGGTTTTTCCTGTTTTTCCGTCAGTGAATCCGCAAAAAACAGTGTAATAAAATATATTGACAATCAGGAAAATCATCATAAACGTATTTCTTTCAAAGAAGAACTGAAAATATTTCTCGAAAAACATAAAATCGATTTTGACCCTGAACACTTTTTAGATTAAATTTCTGCCGCCCTCCTGCGGGGGCTGGAATTGTTTATATACGCATTTTCCACGGGCTTGCGCCCGAGGCTACTCAAATGTCGTCCTCTGCGAGGACTTAAAAACTGTCTGAAAGCCCCCGCAGGGCGGCGGTATCTGGTTAGCCTCGGGCGCAAGCCCGTGGAAAAGGTAATAACAAATAACAACAAGCCCCCGCCGGGCGGCGGCAGAAAGAAAGATGAAACGACATTTATTACTGCTCACATGCACAATCGCTCTATTGCTTGTTTCCTGCGGCCGGGGGCCGGGGCAAAATCCTGCTAAAACCCTGTATTTGAATTGCGGACGGGTCAAAACTCTCGATCCTGCTTTGGCGGCGGATTTGTCCAGCCGCAATATGGTCGCGGCTTTTTATGACACTTTGCTGCAATATGACTACACCGCGCGCCCGTATAAGCTCATCCCGTCCATGCTGAAAACTATGCCGACGCTCGATAAAAGCCGGACGGTCTATACTTTTACCCTGCGCAACGATTTATATTTTTCCGGCGACGCCTGTTTCGGAAATATCCCCGAAATGAAACGCCGGGTTTCCAGCCGGGATGTGATCTACTCGTTTCTGCGGATAGCCGACGGGCGCCTGCACAGCCCGGTATTCTGGATGTTCCGCGGTAAAATAAAGGGTATAGACGAATTCAGAAACGCCACGGTAAAACAGCCGCCCGGCGATAATTCTCTTTATGCCAAGTGGATTCCCGGCCTGGAAATTATTGATGATCTCACTTTCAAAATCCGTCTGCTCAAACCCGACCCGCGCTTTCTGTATGCCCTCGCGATCCCGTATACCGCGATAATATCGCAACAGGCCCTGGAGTTTTACGGTGAAAGTTTTGCCGAGCACCCGGTGGGATCAGGCCCGTTCAAGTTAAGGGAATGGATCCGGGACTACCGCCTTATCCTTGACCGTAACGAAAATTACCGCCCGGAATACTTCCCGGAGGCGAAAAATCCGCTTGACCGCAAACGCCCCCTGCCCCTGCTCGACCGGGTCGTATGCTATATAATCAAACAGGAAGTATCCGCCTGGCTGCTGTTTCTTCAGGGAGGGCTTGATTTCAGCGCAATAAGCAAAGACAATTTTGACAATGTCGTAGGCATGGGGAGCAAACTTTCTCCCGCGTTAGCCGAACGCCGCATAAAACTTATCCGGATACCGGAATTTCAGATAAGATATGTGGGATTTAATTTCAACGATCCGTTGCTGGCAAAAAATTTAAATCTGCGGAAAGCCATAAGCCTGGCATATAATATTGAAAATATCAGAACCCACTACAACGG
>JAQUOK010000490.1 GCA_028717165.1 Victivallaceae bacterium
CGCATCAAATGTACTTTTCTACAAGGGGATGATTGCCTTTTTTGAAAACCGGAAGCATGAAGCGCTGGATTATCTGGAAAAGGCCGGTCAACTTCCTCCCGATGACAAAAATATCAACTACAATTTGAAAATAATCAGAGATTCCCTGAAAAATCAGGCTCCCGCAAAAAAGAAACCTTAGCCCGGACAGTGTATTACTTGTTTTCATAATGACAGCAGGCCGGCGCCGGAAACGGGACGGCAGATCAATACGTTTTCTTTTATTTTAGCCGGCGTATAGTAGTGAACTCTCAGGTTCTCAATCAGTTTTCCGATGGTATTTTCGCGGGTCAGCACCATCATGCAGCCTCCCAGGCCGGCGCCTGCCAGTTGAGCGCCGCTGACGCCGTCCGTCCCCAGTGCGATATCTACCATTTTGTCAATGGCCGGAATACTGCAGTGGTATGATCCGGACTGCCATTGCAACTGGGCGCCGATGACCCTTTCCGGGTCGCCGCTTTCGAGGTCTTCCATGAGCTTCAGTAATGCGGAATTGGAACAGTCGGCATTGAAAGGAATTTCTTTCCCGGCAATATGGCGGCTTACCCGGTCGCCGTCATGCGAAGCATTCATCAGTCTGCCGATGGTCGCCAGGTCGTTTTTTTTCAGACAGTCGGCATAAAGCCGCGAACGCTCGAATTCGCTCAGCCCGAAAAGGACAACGCCGCGGATCGGATAAAGACCGTCGGACGGAGGCTTATGGTTTGCACAGAGGGTGCGCAGGTCTTCATCCGGCAGCAGGGTTTGCAGTTCGTCAAGGCTTGCGTATTCGGGAAGATGCAGCAGTATCCGGTAAATCCAGTGCAAAGGCAGGCCGAGGGTTCTGGTGTTGACGTCGCGCAGGTGTTTCAGGAGCGGCGCGAACTGCGGGAACATTTTTTTTATCAGCATGAAACCGATGCGGTAACAGCAGATCCGGTGATTGAACTGGTCTTTGGCGTTTGAGGATTTCCGGGCTTTTATCCCGGAATCGCAGACCGCCATCACGTAGCCTTCAGGAAAATCGACGATGTCCTCGACCGCGAAGTCAAAAAAAGTGACTTTCACCACTTTTCCCCGTTCTCCGAGTTTGACCGCGGCATGGTCGGCGCTGCCGCCCCGGGTTCCCACAAACCATTCGCCCTCGCCGCACAAGGTCACCAACTGTGCCGGAAAAGTGTCGAGTTTATTTACCGCGACGGTCGCGTCGGCGACCCCGACGACAAGGCTGGATGACGAACTCAAGCCCGCGGCCATGGGGACGTTGCCGCTGACGACAATATCCATTCCGCACAGTTTCTGGTTAATGAATTTTTTCTGCAGGCGCAATACTGCGGCCTTGACGTATTGCGACCAATCGACGCCGTAACTGCTGATCAATCCTGCGAGTTTTTCACTGTTGACCAGGGAATGCCAGTCGTCCCACGGCAGGTCGCTGACCAGTTCCCCGATGGAAAAACCGGTCGAAGCGAAATTATCCTCGTCAACGTGATAAAGGCAGACCATATCGTCATCTCTGGGATGAACCGCCAGCAGCGTTTCGAAACCTATCGTCATAAGGTTGCAGTTGCCCCCCTGGTGATCGACATGGCGTCCCATTACATTTAAACGTCCCGGAGAACGGACAATGGCGGCGATTTTTTCTTTTCCGATCTTCGCCTGCGCCAGTTCCAGCAACGGCAGATAGAGTTCCAGATGCCGTTTTATTGCCCCGGTATTTTCACAGTACAAGGCGGCCAGTTCATCCAGCAGGCCGTTCTTCGGGGTTTTGCCATTCATGATCGAATTTATGTCATCATACCAGTCCCGGAGCGGCCGGAATTCCCTGGATGAGAGACTCAGGCGGGTTTGGCGGGATTTGCCGGCGGTGCGGATATTGTTTTCTATTTCAAGCAGTTCCGCCGGATTGTTGAAGCCCTGGACTTTAGCTGGCTCGTCGATTCTGAGAATCCGCATTTTGACGGCTTCCCGCGCGAGTATCGCAATGATATCGGACAAATATTCTTCCTGCTGGGCATTGTCATGGTTCAACTTTCCCAAAGCGGACTCCAGCAGGGATTTTTTTACCAGGTAAACCGAAGTGTTCAAGTCCGGGACGGCTTCAACTTCCTCAGGAGTTTTTATGACGGCGCTGCCGTCGGGAGCCGTGAATTCAAAACGGGTTTTTTCTTCAGGAATTATTTCCAGTATTTTTTTCGCGCTGACCGCGGCGCCTCTGGCCGCCAGCAGTTCCCACAGGGGCCCGAAAGCTTTCCGCAGTTTTTCTCCTTTCAGGTTTTCGCGGGAACCGAAAAAACCGGTAATCACCATATCCTGTAATTCCCGTTTGCCCGGCAAAACGCCCGTCTCCGCCATAGCCCGGAGTTTTTTATAAATGGTACGCTGCTTAATGTCGGCGGTTTCGACGATTGCGATCGGCGAACCGGAATCGCCGGTAACCACCCGTCCCTGGCTGGAACCGTCCCTGGCGGGTAAAGTCAGCATGGCCAAAGCGCATTTCCGGCCGTAATAAAGGTCGAATAAACGTTCCAGCACGGATTGTTCTATGAGCCTGTCCCCGGCGGTCAGCAGCATAACGCTGTCAGGACTGATATTCGGCATCGAGGTGAAAACTGTTTTAACGGCGTTGGCGGTGCCTTTCTGTTCTTTCTGGTACACGAAGCTGGTGTTGGGAAATTCGGAACCGGCGGTTTCGATTACCTGTCCGGCCATTACGCCTACCACTAAAATATGCTGTTTTATGCCGCAGTCGGTATAGATTTTCAAAGCCCGGTTAACGGCCGGTATGCCGTCAATGGGGAAACAGACCTTAGGGATAGAAGTGGAGTTCATGCGCGAACCTTTGCCGGCGGCAAGGATTATAGTATATTCCGGACTTTTATCTGCCATAGAACATTTTCCGTATTTTATTAAGTTACCAAATCTACACCTGTTCCTCTGCTTTGTCCAGCAGAAACTGTTTTAAAGAGTTTTCTTACGGGATATTTACCTGAAACTATCATTCCGGTTGACATTTATTGAGTTCTTTAAAACCCCGTCCTTGGGGCTGGGGCATAGTTTTTCTGTTTTACCATTTCCATAAATGGTTCTGCAAAATCTTCCGCCATCCAGTCCCGCACGGCTAGGGACAGACGTGGCTGCACTGGGGAACTCTGCATGTTGAGAAAACAGATGTAGCCGCCCCTGTCCCCAGGGGCGTAGGAAACATTGCATGAGAGTTAAATTCTGAAATGTTATTAACGTTTCTCACTCCCCTATGGGGAGTTTTTCAATGCCGGGCTCTCTGAGCTCGGTTTTTTACTTCGATTCAGCTTGACAAAATCAGGAACCTGACCGGAACCGTTTTATGGCACAAAATGCAGAAGATGCCTAACCCAACTTCCGCAGGTAAAAAAAGGCGGAAAAAATTTTTGAGCTCAAAATTTAAATTCCTCAAAATTCATACTTTTGTAAGTTGTTGATTATCAACATAGATATTTTTCACCCTCTTTTGTTGTGCC
>JAQUOK010000491.1 GCA_028717165.1 Victivallaceae bacterium
TTTCGCAGTTTTTGCGTCAATTGCCGGAAGTTTTATTCTGGCGGTTTCCAGCAGGGGGAGCAGATCCGTTTTCGCCGCTTTAAGAGTGTTGCCGGGAAGGATTTTTGAATTTTGGATAAAAGGGCCGATGAACATGGCGCCGGAAAGTTTCCCTTCGATAAAAAGCGGAATGACTGCTTCCGTCAGGCCGTGATGACAGTATTTAAGAAACGGCTCCGGTTGGCTGGACAATTTTTTCTGGACGCTGTTCCGGTCGAAAGCTATGCAGGCGGCGGTAAGTTCCGGCAGTTTATATTTCAAGGTTGTGCAGAACGGGTTCAGATGGTAATAGGGAAGCTCCGGAAGATAATGCCGTAATTGTCCCGAATAGTCGTGTACGGCGGTAAAACAACTGAAAGTTGCTTCCAGTGCCTTTACTGCCGTTAAAAGTATTTTTTTATTGTGCTCAAAATTTTTCATTTATAGAAAAATACATTATAATTGCAGAAAAATCCATAAAAAATCAGAAAAAACGGAATTATTATCTAATAAAGTAAGTGGTCAGGCGGTTTATTTGGGGGAAAAGGGGCAACTTTTTGAAAAAACTTTCCCCTTTTCCCCCCCCAATTCCCTTTGAAAAACTTTTCGTCCCGCCTTTATCCCGGCATGTTTGCCGGGATAAAGGCGGGAAACAAGGTCTTATTTATAAAGGTACGGCGTGTTGCCTGCCTGACCGATTACAATATAAACAAAAAAACAAACAGCAGGTGCAGTCATGAATACGGAAACAATAAATTATTCCGTGCAGCAAAAAATTCCGGTAAACATACAGGCTGAAGTAATAGTGATCGGCGGCGGCCCCGGCGGTATCGGCGCCGCGGTGGCGGCGGCCCGTAACGGAGCCGACACCTTATTGATCGAACGTTACGGCTATCTTGGCGGTATGGCGTCGGCGGGCGAGGTATTTCCGTTTATGTCGAATCATCTTAACGGCCGGACGCTGGATAAACCGGTTTACGCCGACTGGGTAAACGCCATGCGTAAATATTCCCCCGGCAATGACGGCGGAAGAGATGAGGAAGTCGAAACTTCGCGCGGTTGTTATTCCAAAGATGAAGCGATGCTGGCGGCCGAGGATATCTGCCTCGAAGCCGGAGTACGGCTTGTTTATCATCATAATCTGTTTGACGCCGTAGTCAAAAACGGGAAAATAGAAGCGGTTGTCCTGTTTTCCAAGTCGGGCCTGAGCGCGGCGAAAGCTGAAATTTTCATTGACTGTTCCGGTGACGCCGATCTGGCGTTTAAGGCCGGATGTGAATACGAATACGGCAATGATGAAGCGTTATGTCAACCTATGACTTTGTGTTTCAAGGTTGCCGGAGTGGATGCCGATCGCCTGCCTGACCGCGCGGAAATAAACAGACTCTATGATGAAGCTAAAGCCCAAGGAGAAATCCAGTGCCTGCGTGAGAATGTTTTGTGGTTTGTAACGCCGCAGAAAGATATAATCCATTTCAATACTACCCGTGTGATCAGGAAAAGCGCGGTTGACGGCTTGGAGCTTTCGGAAGCCGAAATCGAAGCCAGGAAACAGCTCAGACAGTATCTGGAGTTTTTCAGGGAACATGTATCCGGCTATGAAAATATCAGGATTCATTCAATAGCGCATCATATCGGCGTGCGCGAATCCCGCCGGGTGGCCGGTATTGATTATATTGGCATGGAAGCTTTTGAGCAGGCGAAAAAATATCCTGACGGGATCGCCAAAGTGAGGTATCCGATCGATATCCATAATCCCGGCGGCAGCGGCACGGTTATCAGAAAGCTGGCTGACGATGAATGGTATGAAATCCCTTACGGTTGTATTGTCGCCAGGGACGTTTCAAATCTCTTGATCGGCGGCAGGCCGATTTCCGTTGACCATGCGCTTCACAGCAGTATGCGCGTAATGCCTTCGGCCTGTTCCGTAGGGCAGGCGGCGGGAACCGCCGCGGCCATGGCGATTGAAACGCATTCGATTCCTGCACAACTTGACGGGGCAAAAGTCCGGGCACGACTGCGGGAAATGGGCGCTGTACTTTAACTGCATGCTTTTCCACAAGTAATTGTTTAAACAACTGGCGTTTTCACAATTCAAATATTATAGTATTGCGGCTGGACGCGGTGAATCTGGTAATCTGCGGAGATCATTATGTCGAAAACGTCGCTTGTATTTTTGAGTTTTTTGCTGACGGGCAATTGTTGCTTTGCGGTTTTCAATACCGATAATGATTTCAATAAATACGGCTTCACGGAGCACCGGAATATGCTTATCGACCGTTCTCTGTGGGGGTACCGGCTGGCATATTCAAAGACTTCGGCCAATACCTGCGCTTATGTTCTTACAAAAATTCCGAAACTGGAAAAATCCTCCGTCTCCATAGATAAAATAGCCTTTAGGTTCATGGCGCGTCTGTATCCCGTGGCTCCGGAAACAAAGGATATGGAACGGGTGATAAAGGCTTCTATAAAAAATTCCCTGGGCGTAACCAAAGTCCAGAAAACCCAGAAAGGAGTTATGTGTGCGCCTGCCTTTGTCGTAACGGGGAACAATAATGTCGGCAGAAAAAGCGTCCACCGCAGTTTCCCCATTCAGTACAGTAAACGTTCCGATCAGGTGACCGAGGTAAAGAAGGCGGGGGATCCGGTAACGGTTTTGTTTCGGGATACCCGGCTTTTGCCGGTTAATCTTTTCCGGAACTACGAAGTTGAAATCGTGTTTGATTACCTCAATAGGATAGTCAGTTTCAATTGCAACGGCAACAAAGTGATCCTGCGGGACGAGTCGGTTATGAACGTCTGGAATTATTTTGGTCTGGCTACCTTTTTTACTCCTGTAGGGTTTAATAAAACGACCGTAATTGCCCTGGAATATGAATTTACCAGCATAAAAATGTGCATAAACGGGAAAAATGTCGAAAGCGGGGAAAAAACCGGCGGTTTTCCGAGAATGAAATGCAGTTATTATAAAGATATTATTGACAGGAAAAAAGATATTGACGCGATGTACTGTCTCGGTTTGAATTTTTATGAAGGCAAAGGCGGCGCGGAAAAAGATTATTATCAGGCGTTCAAATGGTTTAAGGAAGCCGCGATGCGGGAACATGTTCTGGCCCAGTGCTGTCTGGGATTATGCTATTTGTACGGGCGGGGGACCACTCAGGACAATCTCAAGGCATGGAAATGGCTGATGCATGCGTCGAAATATTTTTATGATGAGGCCGAAGTAATGGCGGCGCAGTGTATTATCGACAAAGTGAAGGTTACCCATGACCTGAACCGGGACAAACTTCTGCAAAGTTTTCTCGGCCCGGCTTTTTTTCAGGGGAATGCCAATGCCTGTTTTCTGCAAAGCTATTGCGCCCACTATGATATAGGCAAAAAAGGCGTACAATATCTTGACGGTTTCAAAGATGCGGCCCGGCGCGGACATCCTAAAGCCTTTCATTATCTGGGAATGCATTTCGCAAAAAACGAACATACGCGGAA
>JAQUOK010000492.1 GCA_028717165.1 Victivallaceae bacterium
CGACGTGCTGTTCAATATCGGATCCCTGTCGCGTCTGGAGAAATTCGGCCGGGAATTTCCGGGCAGCGATATCTGTTTGCGCTTCAATCCGGATGTGGTTGACGGCGAACACGCGAAACTCATGACCGGAGGGGATCTGACGAAATTCGGGATCCTGCTGCAGGATGTTGAAAAAGTAAAGAAAATTATCGCCCGGTACAATTTGCGGGTAGTCGGTCTGCACGAGCATACCGGTTCCGGTTTGCAGCATACCTCATCCGTATTCAGAAGCATGGAAAACCTGATGGCGATAGCAACCCCGGAAAACTTTCCCGACCTGCATTTCCTTGATTTCGGCGGCGGCTTCAAAGTCCCGTACAAACCGGATGAAAAACGCGTCGATTATGTCGCTATGGGGGCGGAGATAACCAGGCTGTTCGAGAAATTCTGCGCCGGATACGGCAGAAAATTGCAGATGTATTTCGAACCCGGCAAATATATTGTCGCCGAGGGCGCTTACCTGCTGGTTACGGTCAATACCATAAAGGATAACAAAGGCCGCCTGATCGTCGGCTGCAACTCCGGTTTTCCGCAATTGATCCGGCCCATGCTTTATGACGCCTATCACCACATCGAAAACCTGTCCAATCCCGAGGGCGCCAAAAAAGTCTGTGACGTCTGCGGCAATATCTGTGAAACCGGCGATCATTTCGCCCGGCAACGCGAACTGCCGGAAATCAGAGAGGGTGATGTGCTGGCGATCCAAAATGCAGGGGCTTACTGTTACAGCATGGGCGGAGTTTACAACCTGCGCGCCATGCCCGCGGAAGTCTTCGTCAAAAACGGCAGGGCGAAGCTCGCCCGCAAGGCCTTAAGTACTGAAGAACTCGTTGATATGATAATTGGAGAATCAAACTGATGTTACTTGAATTTACCAAAATGCACGGGCTCGGCAACGATTATATTTATTTTGACTGCATTGCCGAACCGAACCTGATAGCCGCTCCGCGAAAAGTTGCTCCCGGGCTTTCCGACCGTCATTTCGGGATCGGCGGGGACGGAATCGTCCTGATCCTCAAAGCCGACGTCAAAGGCGCCGAATACCGGATGCGCATGTTCAATTCCGACGGTTCCGAAGCCGAAATGTGCGGCAACGCCATCCGTTGCGTGGCGAAATATCTTTGCGATGAAGGCTACGTAAAAGGCAGTGAGGTCAGTATCCAGACCGGGGCGGGCGTCAAACACATAAATATCCGCCGCGACGGCGAAGGCAGGTTTGAATCCGCACGCGTCGATATGGGCACGCCTGAACTTAACGGCTTGTTCATTCCGGTGAATATTGATAAGGAACCGGTTGTCGGCGAACTCATTAAACTGCCCAACGGCAGAAAGTACGAGTTTACGGCGGTTTCGATGGGCAATCCCCATGCGGTTATTTTTGTCGATGAGATTACCGACGAACATGTTTTACGGGACGGTGCGTTAGCGGAAGTTCATGATCTGTTCCCGAACAAGATAAATGTCGAGTTCGTCAGGGTGATCTCTCCGACGGAAGTTGAAATGCGGGTATGGGAACGCGGCGCCGGGGAAACCCTGGCCTGCGGAACCGGAGCTTCCGCGGTAACTGTGGCCTGTGCGCTCAACCAGCTTACCGCCCGCAAGATAACTGTACATCTTACCGGCGGCGACCTCGAAATCGAATGGGCGGATAACGATCATGTCTACATGACCGGGCCCGCGACGACCGTTTTCAAAGGGCAAGTCGAAATAGAACCGGCCTGCGAATAAATATGCTCCTTTTCCACCAAACCCCCAGTTCCCTTTCAAAAACTTTTACACTCGGTTTTATTCCGACGAATTGCCGGAATAAAACTGAGATATAAAAATACTAAAGCCGAGGACAGCTCTCACTCCTTAATATCGTTCCTCCGACAGCCCTCATTCGAGTCGACGGTACCCTAGCCGGGAGCGCCAGTCGTCAGACCGGCGCCGATAAGCGGTTGAAGCTCATCGTTTGAACCGACTTTTTAGGTTAGGGAAATTTTTTTATTAATAAAGCTGGAAAATACCGTTTTGCGACGGTATAATTAGTCTAAGCGTATATTTTTCGACAATAACAGCGCCGGAACTTTTATACCCTGACGCCTGTTTGAAAATATCTCTTGGGGAAACTGTCTACTGCTTCATATTTTTCAGGGCGGTACTGTATCCTGCAGAGAGATTAATCTTTAAAAAGGGGGAGGAAACGCCATGAATGTTTTTGAATACGCCAAACAAATGGAACTGGACGGGATCGCTTATTACCGCCGGGAAGCCGAATTGACGAAACATCCCGGTTTCAGGAAAATCCTGGAACTGCTTATTAACGCGGAACGGAAACATTATGCCTTTTTTGATTCGCTTCAGAAAGGTTCTGTGCCGGAAGAACTGCTGGAATTTCCTGAGGATGAAGTGAAAAATGTTTTCCGGAAAATGCTGCAGGATAAAGAAAACTTTGACTTTTCGGCTGAACAGGTGGAAATATACCGCAAAGCCCGTGAAATCGAGGAGCGCAGTGAAAAATTCTATCGTGTTGAAGCAGAAAAAAAGGAAAATACCAAGGTAAAGGCACAATTGCGCCGGATCGCGGATGAGGAAGCCAGGCACGCGCTGATAGTAGACGGCATGGTGGAATATATAAATCGTCCCGACTCCTGGGTCGAACATGCCATGTTTTCCTGGGTGGGCAGGGAATATTAGAATTTGAATGCCGGCACGGCAAAAAAGAAGAATTATCATGCACAAAATGACGGAACAAAACATGATTAACGCTTTCGGCGGAGAAAGCCAGGCGCACATGCGCTACACTTTTTTCGCGGAACAGGCGAAAAAGGAAAAACTGCCGGATATTGCGCGTTTATTTGAGGCGGTCGCTTTTGCCGAGACGATTCACGCCTGGGACCATTACCGGGTGCTGAAACACCTGAACGGCGGTTTTGTCGCAAACAGCATGGCGGCCTTCGGGCCGGGGGACACGATGAAGAATCTCGGCCTGGCGATAGACGGCGAGACTTTTGAGGCCGAGGAGATGTACCCGACCTACATAGAAACCGCCAGATTCCAGGACGAAAAAACGGCGCAACGCAGTTTCGAATGGTCGTATAAAACTGAAAAAGAGCACCTGCGGCTCTATACTGAGGCGCGGGAAGCCCTGAAAAAAGGTAATGACGCATCGCTGGTACCGATTCAGGTCTGCAGTGTCTGCGGTTATACTTTGGAAGGCGATGCTCCGCACACCTGTCCCGTATGCGGTGCCGTAAAGGAAAAATTTATTGCTTTCAGACATTAAGGAGTTTTAAATGGGTACTGTAAATTTCAAATCCGAACCGGTCACGATCAAAGGCTGGCTTCCTCCGGCGGGAAGCAACGCTCCTGATTTTGTTTTAACCAGAACGAATCTTTCCGACGTAACGCTCAAGGAGTTTACGGGCGGCATACTGGTTTTGAATATATTCCCCAGTATTGACACCCCGGTTTGCGCGGCT
>JAQUOK010000493.1 GCA_028717165.1 Victivallaceae bacterium
TTCTTCGTTCCCATGACACTTTTCCTTCTCTTTGTACATCCATTGACGTGAATGTATCATTAACGTTCAGAAAAGTGTTACCCATTTTTTTCAAAAAAACATAACAGAATTTCATGCGATAGCGCACGGCATTACGCAATGCAACTGACGAAAACCGATTCTGAAACCGGAAAAATCGTCCGGCGTTATCCTGATATTGAACTCCAACAACCATTATTTGAGACGGAGGAGGTGATAAAAAATGAGTAAACGATGCGGGCTTCCCTGCGAGGTTTACTCGCGAACGTGTAGTTGGCTATTTCAGGCCGGTTGCTGACTGGAATAAAGGCAAGAAAGAAGAATTCAAAAATAGAAAAGTATTCAAAGTCCCAAATCAAAGCAAAGGAGAAAAGTAAAAATGGCAACCTTAAATTTTAACGCTCATGAAGTCGAACCGAGCGTGGCTCTTGAAGCCGTTCCCGCAGGAAAATATATCGCGGTAATCGTCGAGTCGGAAATGAAACAAACCAAGTCCGGAAACGGAAATTATCTCGAACTGACCTTTGAAATCACCGAGGGCGAATATAAGGGCCGTAAGGTCTGGGCGCGGTTGAACATCGACAATCCCAGCGCCGACGCGGTAAAGATCGCCAGGGGAGAGCTTTCGGCTATCTGCCGGGCGGTCAATGTGATGACGCCGAATGATTCGGTTGACCTCCATAACCTGCCGCTTGAAATCAACGTCAAGTGTAAAAAGCGGGACAATACCGATGAAATAAGCAACGAAATCAAAGGCTACGCCGCCAAACCGGCTCCGGTAACATCGTCCGAACCGCGCCAGCAGTCCGCGCCGTGGAAACGCTGATAAAATGGAGTTCGAACTGCCGTATCCTCCGAGTGTCAATCACTACTATCGGCATGTCGGGCCCCGTGTGCTGATCAGCAGGCCGGGACGCAAATACCGCGAAGTCGTGGTTGCGCGTCTCCGGTCATACGGCATCAAACCTCTGGATGGCGGGATAGAGCTTTTCCTTGAAGCCTATCCGCCGGACCGGAGGCGCCGCGATCTGGATAATCTGCTGAAATGCGTCCTCGACGCGATGCAGTACGCCGGGGCTTATTACGATGACAGCCAGATAGTGAAGATCACAGCGGAAAAACATGAACTTATGCCGCCGAACGGCATGCTTTATATGAAAATAAGAAATAAGAAATAAGAAATAAGAAATAATGGGAAATAGAAAAAAGAAATAAAAAAGGGATCATAAGGGATGCTTCCCTTATCCTGATTTCTTATTTCTTATTTTGGATTTCTTATTTCAAAAAAAACGGAGTTTTTTTATGTGCAGGTGCAGAAAAATAACCATAACCAGAAGAGTCGTAAATAACCTGAGCAATCCGGTTATGCGCGAAATCTGTTATTTACTGATGGCCGGGCTTGACCTGAGCGCCGCCCGGGACAAGCTGAAACTGTCATTTAGTACTTTTTATACGTTCATCGACGAAATTAAGCGGCTGCTTATCGAAGCCGGGCTGGAGGTGCGCTGCGTCTGATGTTTAAGCTACGACCTTACCAAAAAGAGGCGGTTGAGGCGGTTTATGAACATTTAAGGACACGGGACGACAACCCATGTGTAGTGCTTCCGACAGGTACGGGTAAGAGTTTATGTATAGCTCAGATAGTTTCCGACGCTGTGCAAAGATGGTCCGGCCGGGTGTTGATCCTGGCGCACGTCAAGGAACTTCTGGAGCAAAATGCCGATAAAATCCGCGCGCTCTGCCCGGAACTTGACGTCGGAGTTTATTCTGCCGGGCTCAACAGCCGCGACACCGATCACGCGGTGATAGTAGCCGGAATCCAGTCCGCTTACACCCGGGCCTGCGAGCTTGGATCGTGGGATTTAATCATCATCGACGAAAGCCATTTGTTAAACAGCGATTCCGAAGATTCGATGTATAAATCGTTCCTGAACGATATGAAAATCATTAATCCGCATGTCCGGCTTATCGGAATGACCGCGACGCCGTTTCGCATGAAGGGCGGGCTGATATGTAAACCGGAAAACCTGCTTAATCACATCTGCTATGAAGCCGGATTAAAAGAAATGATCGCGCAGGGCTATCTGTCGCCGCTGGTTTCCAGAGCCGGGCGAGCGGAGGCGCGTTTCGATGGCCTGCATGTTCGCGGGGGAGAGTTTATTTCGTCCGAAGTTGAAGACCTTATGGACAACTCCCAACTGGTGGACGCCGCCTGCCGGGAGATTGTCGAACTGACCCGGGAGCGCAATTCAGTCCTGATTTTTACCGCCAGCGTTGAACACTGTAATCATGTCGCGGAACGGATCGCGGCATACTCCGGAACGGAATGCGGCATTGTCACCGGTGCGACTTCGCCTGGACTCCGCGCGGAAATTATAGCGAGGTTCAAGGGAGAGGAAGTACCGGCCGACTTTTTCAGCAGCAAAGCCCCGCTGAAATACCTGGCGAACGTCAACGTCCTGACCACCGGATTCGACGCGACCAATACCGACTGCATTGTGTTATTGCGCCCGACGAACTCCGCCGGGCTCCTGGTGCAGATGGTGGGGCGCGGAATCCGGCTGCATCCGGGGAAACGGGATTGCTTAATTTTGGACTACGGCGGCAACATCATGCGGCACGGGCCGGTGGATATGATCCAGGTGAAGGAACCCGGCGCAGGCACCGGTGAAGCTCCGGCCAAGAAGTGTCCGGAATGCCTGGCGCTGATCCACGCGGCTTATATGACCTGTCCCGAATGCGGGTATGAGTTCCCGCCGCCGGAAAAAAGCAACCTGAACGCCCATGCGGAAGCCGCGGGCGTGCTTTCCGGGCAAGTGAGCTATTTCGATTACGAAGTACACGGCGTCGAATACAGCATCCACCATAAGCGCGGCGCGCCCGATGACGCCCCCAAAACGATGCGGATCGAATACTGCACCGGTTTTAACCGCTACGAAAGTGAATGGGTGTGCCCGGAACACACCGGCTATGCGAGGCGAAAGTTCGAAGCCTGGTGGAAACGGCGCTCGAAAGTCGCGCCACCGGACAGTGCCATAGAAGCCGTCCGCCTGGCAGATGACGGAGCCCTGGCGAAGCCCTCAAAGACAATAATCAGAGCAGTGGCCGGGGAAAAGTTTGTCAATATCGTGGATTATGAGTTGGGCGAGCTTCCGGATTATACACCTGAACCGGGCTGGAACGATGCCGGTTCATACAACGGCACCAATGATTTTGATGACGACGATATACCATTTTGAGGTAAAATTATGCATATAACAAAAATATTTCCGGTGATCCTGATCACTCTTGATATTGCCGCCGCCGTGGTTTACTGCCGGTACGGCGACATCCGGCACACCATATACTGGCTCGCCGCGGCAACCCTGACCGCGACTGTGACTTTTTAAACCAATTATAGGCAAATTTTTTTAATGCAGAATAATTGCAATGACATAAACACCATACTCAACCTTGTATTCTCTCCCGGAGATG
>JAQUOK010000494.1 GCA_028717165.1 Victivallaceae bacterium
AAAACGGCTTGGATTAGTCCCCATTACTTGTTTCCATTGCCCTTGGGTTATTTCAAATTTTCCACAATATAAAGGCGCGGTTACAGTTACTTGTTTTTGTTCCTCGTCCTCGTTTCGCTTGTATTCTTCTGCCGGACTACCGACAGTAAACGTTCCGGGCGGAATTAAACGGAATTCAATGTCGGTATTTTTTGTTTTGACTTCCAAAGGCAGACCAAATCTATTTACCCATTCCTTTTGACGATCTTGCGCTTCCCTGCTGCCCGGCGCTAGATTAGTTAAAGGAGCGTATTTTGCGTTTGTTACTATGATGAAATCAGAAAGGAAAATTTGCTTATCCTTTGTTTTTATTATTTTAGGATATTCTCCGCCGGAGCCGCGTTTGGAGTTATTTATTTTTTCAGCAAACTTCATTTTTTCGGAGTTTGACATGCCCAGCATTTGGGCGGCGTCGCGGATCATGTAATTGAAATCATTGACGTTGCCGGCGGAGACTTCGGCGGTTTGCCGTATTGCGCCGGTTTCTATGTTGAATATCTGGCAGGCCACGGTAATTTCATTGCCCAACTGGATAACGCTGCCGGTTATCAGGTATTCCGCCCCGACCAGTTTCCCGAACCGCTTCGCTTTGCTTTTATCCGCCAGGTCGGAAGCCTGGAAACGCAGTTCATCCAGCGCTTTTTTCATTTGTAGCCGGGTTACCAGGCGATACTTCGGCCCAAGGGCCTGTTCCAGCTTTACCGCCACCGCGGAACCGGTCATTTTGACTTCGACGGACTTGTCCAGGGTAAAATCCGCTACCGCCGCCCAGGGACGAACCCTGGCAACGGCTTCCTGCACCTGTTTATCGATAACGGCAACTTTTGCCCTCTCCTCGTCTGTGTTGCATAAAGTGTAAGCTTCGTTGATCAGCGCTTCGGCTTTTGCCGTCTGGTTTTCACGGTCTTTCAACCTTGCCGCATTGCGCAGACAGTTGTGTAAACGGCGTTTCCGTTCGGCTTCCCCGCGTGCGGATTCCGTTCCCTGTTCCCGGCGTTTCCGTTCGGTTTCGGCGGCAAGCCATTTGCCCTGTTCTTCAATCAGTTTCAGACGCAGGGCTTCTGCAAGTTTAACTTCTTCCGGGTGTGAACCGGCGTATTCGGCGATTGTTTCATCCAGCAGTTTCTTGGCGGCATCGAAATTATGTTTGACCGCCATTTGCCGGGCGTCGCTTATCGTTTCCTTGATGATGATCACGGCATTATGTTTCCGGTAATAGTCCCAGCCCATAAAGCATCCGGTAACGATGATTACCGCGGCGGCGACGGTGAGCCAGTTGCGCACCGGATTGTGTTTTCTGGACTTTTTCGGTTTATAAAGCTTTAAAGGAACTTCGCCGCGTTCGACGCGGTTCAGGTCTTCTATCAGTTCCGCCGGGGTTTGATGGCGCTTTGCCGGATTTTTCGCCAGAAGGCGGTCAATTACCTGCGACAGATTCAGAGGGCAGGCGGGATTGATCTTATGTACCGGTTCGGGGATTTCGTCGCAATGCTGCCTGGCGAAAGCCGAGGCGGTCGGCCCCGGAAAAGGCGGCCGGCCGGTAAGCATGTGGTAAGCGGTACAGCCAAGCGAATAAAGGTCGGAACGGGTGTCGATCTTATTATGGCCGTCATGCTGTTCCGGGCTCATGTAAGGCGGCGTACCGATACTTTGTCCGGTCATAGAAAGCAGCGAGACCAGTGATTCCGTGTCTTTTGCCAGCCCGAAATCCAGAAGTTTGACGTTGCCTTTTTTATCCAGCAGAATATTCTGAGGCTTTACGTCGCGATGGAGCAGCCCGATATCCGCGGCGGCCTGCAGCACTCCGGCAATCTGGCGCATAATTCTTATGGTTTCTTCAGGGCTGAAAAGAGTTGACGGCTTAGTCTTTGGGGTATTTTCTTTTTTAGCGGAGGATGATTCAATTTTTTCATTCATTTGACTCGAACGCGTCAGCGTTATCGAAGCCATTCCCTTGTCATGCATATATTCGGCCAGGCTTTTACCGTCAATGTATTCCATCACGATGTATTTGCCGCGCCCGTCCCGGTCTTCTCCGACTTCAAAAATTTTCACTACGTTAGGGTGGGAAAGTTTCCTGGCAAGTTCAGCTTCGCGTTTAAAGCGCCTGACATACTCGTCATTGTAGATAAATTGCGGGAAAAGGGTTTTGATTGCGACAACAGTTCCGTCAGGCGCTTCGGCTTTTTCTACCGACCCCATGGCACCGTGCCCGATATGAGCCAGAACCTTATATTGCCCTATTTGCTCCATTCCCCCCTCCCTTTTCCCATTTATTATTTGTGAGAGTTCCCTAAATTAGCATAAAAAAGGATTATTTTCAATAAAGGACTATTTAATAACAGTACGCAACTGAGATTTCAATCTCACGCGAAAACCGAAAAAATCAGACAAATAAATATAATTTTGTGAAGTATGGAATTTATTTCTTTATAATTTTCATGGCGTCGATCAAACTCAACCCGGTATGATAAGCCGGGTCGGCGTCCGGGGTGGCCGGGATGACGTCCACAACTTTTCCTCCGGCGCTGCGGGTCTGGTAGGCCATGGAATGAACCGCCGGATTAATGTAGTTTTCAAAGAACGCCTCGGCGCATTCCTTTAAAATATCCAGGGCTTCAGGGTCGCCGGTGAATTTAAAAAGTTCGGCGGCGGCGCGGATGGTTTCCGGCAGACTCCACCAGGGCATATCGGTATTTACAGGCGTCCGCCGCCGTAAGTCGAAAGCTTTGATTATTCCTTCCGGTCCCGGTGCGAAACCGAGTTTATAACAATGTTTGAAAAGCGGCGGCAGAAGCCGGCGGCATTTATCTATAAAAACTGCCGTTTCCGGATTTGCGTTGTAATCCATCAACAAAATGCATTTCAATGCCAAGCCGACAAATTCCAAAGCGTGTCCGGGGTCGCAGAGAACCTGTCCGTTTTCTTCCCACGGCCGCCCGGCACTCTTCCATTTGGGCGGTGACTTTTTTCAGGATATTACGGATTTTTGTGATCCGCGTCCGGTTTTCCGGGGATGATGCGTGGTTTTCTTCGAGCCACCGGGCATGTCCGGCCGGCGCTTCCAGGCCGCGCCCCTGTATCCATGAAAAGATTATGGTTTTTGCGTTATAAGCTTTGCCGGGAGCCGGAGGATAAATATTTTCCCCGCTTATTACACTTAGTTTGGTATCTATGAACGGATACGACTGGTCCCGTTCGCAGCGGTCTATTATCGCATCCAGTGCGGCAAGCGTAACAAAAGAAAATTTTTTACAGATTCCGTTCCGTTTTTCCGGCATGGCGTTTCCTTGGGTTACGGTGAAAAATAAAAATAATTCCGGATATAAGTCGTTTCAACACAGGTTGCCGCAAAATCCGTCTTTTCCCTAAAGTGGTTTTGCCTTACGAGTTATGAGACTGCCGTACGATTCCCGTTTTCAACAAAATCAGGAAAAAAAACCGCCGTTATAT
>JAQUOK010000495.1 GCA_028717165.1 Victivallaceae bacterium
AAAGTTCGCGACCGTTTTTTTTAATGAACAGAACCTGCTGGCGTTTCTGCGGAAATACAGGGAAAAACTGACGGAAAAACTGAATGACATCGAGGGCAAGGAGGAATGGGGCGTGAAAATTCGTTGTGATGAAGACGGTTTTCGCCACCATATCGTCGAAAACGATCCCCAGGTAGTCGCCCTTGACGGTGAAATAGCTTCGTCTTCACCGGGTAAGGCTTATCTGCTCAAACGGAAACGGCAGCAGTTGATAGAAGATGTTACGGGAAATAATATGAATCTCTACCGGGAATTGTTCATGGAAACTTTCCGGGCGGCCAGTTGCGAAGTACAGGCCAATCCGCTGCCGCCTGAAAATCCGAACAATCATGAAGCAGACCGCTTGATCCTGAATCTGGCGGTACTCATCGAACAAACCGGACTGCAGGAATTTTCAGGTAATCTCGAAAAACTGGAAGGCGAATTCCAGAGTAAAGGTTTTCGGTTTGACTGTTCGGGTCCATGGCCGCCTTACAATTTCAGCCGCATAACGACAACGTGATATTATGAGCGACGATTTTATTAAAAATGATGAGGTTACTTTACTGGAAGTTCTCGACCGGGTATTGGATAAAGGCGTGGTGATTTCCGGCGATATTGTCATTTCCGTCGCCGATGTCGATCTTATTTATCTGGGATTGCGGGTGTTGCTGAGTTCGGTGGAAACCATGGAAAAAATGCGGAGCGGAACGATCGAAACGGCGGGCGGGTGCCGGGAGGAATGATATGGAGCCTCATATATATGTTTATGGAATAATCAATTCCGCTGAAAAAATGGAGCTGCAGCAGGGAACTGTTTGGCTTTACAGCATTGCATGCCGTGATATTGCCGCGGTTGTCAGCGATTATGTTTCCATGGAAAATGATGCCGGTACGGCGATAAAAGAGTACGCACTGCTGCATGAAAATGTGGTGGAAGCGTTGATGAATAAGTATAACATCCTCCCCATGCGGTTGATGACTGTTTTTAATGATGTTGACCAGGTTATCGCGATGCTGGAACGATATTATACTGCATTTAAGGAAAATTTTGCCAGGCTGGAGCAGAAAGTTGAATTCGGGCTTAAGGTATTGTGGTCCGCGGAAGAAGTTAAAGCGCGGATACACTCGGAGATTAAGCGTGATGAGGAGAGAGGCGCTTTTTCTCCGGCCAGGCGCTTCATGCTGAAAAGATTTGAAAAATACCAGCAGGAGAAAGCCTTGCAGACTGAAGCTGAAACCCTGGTCCGGAAAATCGACTCATTTTTCTCCGGCCTGGCCATTGAAAAAAAACTTTGTAAATTACAAACGGATAAATTATTGCTGAATGCTTCGTATCTGGTGTGGAAAGAAGTTGAATTGACGGATGCTTTTGCGGCATTGAAAAAGACGTTGCCGGAACTTGCCTACCAGTTCAGCGGTCCGTGGCCGCCGTATAATTTTATCATATTGCCGCCTCCGGATAGCGGGTTTGAACCGGGCGGCATTTTCAATCAGGCCTTGAACAAATAAGCGGAGAGAAATATGAACCAGATTGTGACTTCGGATGCGCCGGAAGATTTCATGGCGGAAATCGAAAAAGTCCAGGACAGCCTTCCTGAAAAAATTAACGCCAATGCCAAAAATGTGGAAAAAGGCCTGGCGAAACTGGTGCTGACTTTGCTGGAACTGATCCGCCAGCTTTTGGAAAAGCAGGGAATGCGGCGGATGGATTCCGGTTCACTGTCCGACGAAGAAATCGAAAGACTCGGCGAAACCTTTATGAAACTTGAAGAAAAAATGGAAGAATTGAAAGAGGTTTTCGGTCTTGAAGGGCAGGAACTCAACCTCAATTTAGGCCCGTTGGGAAACCTGATGTAGGAACCAGTGATCTTAAAGTTATTTTCCCGACAATGGATTTTTCCGAACCGAGGTACTATAATATATTTGAGGAGCTTGCAAAAGAATCTAATTCAATGAAAGAGGAAATCATGAGCAATTCAAAAAGCGCGGCAAAGAAGAACCGCAATTCCGCCAACGGCAAGAAAAGGGTTGTTTTGATGGTCAACACAACTCCCGGTTCTGATGTTTATGTTGCGGGAACATTCAATGATTGGAATCCGAATGGGGAACAATTGTTGGATAAGGATGGCGATGGGAATTACAGTGGAACTTTGATGCTTTTACCAGGCGACTATGAATATAAATTCAAAGTAAACGGCGATTGGTTTATCGACGCTAACAATCCTAAATTTACCCCGAACGGCTTGGGTACTCTGAACAGCATTTTGACCGTGCAATAAGAACTATTCCTGACAATTTCCTCTGTTCCTGTTGTTATTCAGGATTGCGCTTCACACGATTTATCAAGAGTGGATTCAGATGACTTTTTCTGTTTAAAATAAATCTTGCGGCATAGGACATGTAGCTATTTCCGACGATTTCCCGGAGGTTAATTTTCAAACAGGAAGTCTTTTTTTTGGGTTCTCGATGTGAATACATTAAAAATATCAAATTCAGGAAAAACCGTAAAATTTCCTTCCTGAAAAAATCACAACCTCTCGCAGTAACTCTCAGAAAAAGTTCGAAAAACACACGTTTTTGCCGTTTTTAGCACCAGTCCACTTTACCGTTTTACAAACCGTGGAAGGCGATTTTACCGCATTTCCAGGGGCTAAATGCTTGATTATAAGGTGTTAAAAAGTTTAAATAATTTTCCCGAAATTAACTGGTCGCGACCAGTTGATTCAGAGAGAATCGTCTCAAACAGAGAGAAAACAGCGGATTTATGCCTTTCCCTTGGAGTCCCCCCGGAAATACCGAAATTCGTATATCCCTTTAACCCAACGGGATATGCGTCATAAGCACTTACTGGTAAGAGACATGGATAAAAAAAGAAATGGTACAGCACTCGACTTTTTAGACGAAAAGGTCTAAGTTGAATGGCTGTTTACAACTTCTTGATTAACAAGTATTTGACTCATGGGTAGCGATTTTTAAAAAACTTCTTTTAAAACCCTTCCTTTTTGAAAAATCCCTTGGGATCCCGCTCCGAAAACCGGAGAATCTGAGCTTGGATGAACATGAGTAACAGCTCGGTTCAAAAAGACTGGGATGTGGACTATTTGCAAGAATTAGGTTTGGTATTATCGGAGAAAATATTAAACCTACTTGAACTGAGCCGGTATTATCTGGGGACTATGGGTATTGCTTTTAGTCCATTGGTGCAATCATGAGACAGTACCGACTTGAAAAATCATTGAAAAGTCGGTATGTTCTTTGCCGTAACCGTTTTCTTGTCAGCTGAAATACTTTTTCCCGTTTTGTAAACGTATGAGAATGTCATTTTTTTATGAAGATTCGGGGCTGAATTTCAGCGCAGGCAGCAAGAGTCCGGGATGCGTTCATTGTCGGAAACGAAAGCATCCTGAAAAAGCGGTTATAAACTGTTCGTGAATGTTTCACCACTCACCTCCCATTACTGAATTCGGA
>JAQUOK010000496.1 GCA_028717165.1 Victivallaceae bacterium
TATTGCCGGAAAAGTCGAGGAAAGTCGGAAGTCTGAACCGAAAATATTGCTAGTATCTCAGGATAATCATTATCCTAAAGGCTTCCCGATAGACGAAGATGAAATTTATCCTGAATGGGCTTGGGAGAAAGCAACCAAGAAGAAAGGCGGTCAGAAAGCTCTGGTCGTGAATGGTCCCTTAACCGGTAAAATCATTTTTGTAAGTATTTCTGATAACTACCAAAGTATGCAGAATGATAATGAGACGCCGGAGGAAGAACAACAGAAAAAGCCCAGTACGCTTACGGAACGTAAGGAGCGCAAAAACCGCCAACGACAACGTCATGCTATTACCTCCCTAATGGAGTACATTGAGGCAATGGAATATGAAGTGCCAGATAGAGATACCATATTCAATCTCATAGCATGTCTTGGCATAGACTCCATTTACAGATGGGCTAGTGAAACCCATGAAGGTATCGCGGCTTATCCAACAGCATCGGGGCAGGATAATCTTGACACGGAAGTTTGGAAAAAGCTGACAGATAAAATCATTTATGACCTGAAACAAGGGCAATCCGGTCCAATTGAAGCCCGTTGGATAGAAGCTGAAATCATCAGTCTGATAATCGGCTTTGAACTGCAAAATGCTTTTAAAAAAGCTATCGAAGCCCTTCCTGACCCCAAAGCATGGAAAAAACTGGAGCTACAGGATCAGTTCCTTGCTGAATCCCAAAAGCAAGCAAAGTCTGCCGCTTAAAGTCAACTACCTCGAGACATTTCTGTCTCGGGGTAGTTCCCCATTGGTAAACCCACGATTAAGTTCAAAATACGCCGTTTATACAAATTTAATTCCCCGCTTTGTCCTGTTTATAGAGACCCTTAATAAATAAAAGCGAGGAAAATATGAAACAGCAAAAGAATTTCAATAAAAACAAAATTATTCAAAAAGAATTTGTCGTGACCAAAAGACCTAAACCTATGAAACAAGGAAGCAGAGATGATTTTCAAACTCCCCAAGAAGCGGTTAATATTCTGCTTCCATTTCTAAACAAGGACTGGACGATATGGGAATGCGCTTGCGGAAAAGGTAATTTGTACAAGGCATTTCTGGAAAAAGAATTTAAGGTCGTTGCAACCGACATCCTGTATGGCATTGATTTTCTTGAATATTCTTATCAAAATGAAATCAACATAGAATTTGATTGTATTATTACCAATCCACCATATTCAATCAAAGAAAAATTTCTGGAGAAATGTTATGAGCTTAAAAAACCTTTTGCTTTGCTAATGCCATTAACTGCTCTCGAAGGCGAAATTAGACAGAAACATTATCGAAAATATGGAGGTATTCAATTACTTATTCCTAACAAAAGATATAATTTTGAGACACCTAATGGTAAAGGCTCCAGCGCTTGGTTTGCTACTGCATGGTTTTGTGGAAATATGAACTTACCACAAGATTTGAACTTTGTCGAAATCAAGAAAAACCGGACATAATATTGTCTTACAGGAGGTTAAAATGGACATTCTTCGCTATGTGTCGGAAAGCTTTTGGGAATGGATGCTAAAATTACCAATAGAATTTACGGGGTTGTTTTCCCGGATGGCTTTGATTCTAATTCTTTTTATTATCTGCGGCATGGGAGTAAAAAATATCTATCAAAAAGGCTTCAGATATACTTTGCCGCTTCAAATTGCTTCAGTCATTCTGGCACTTGTACTTGGCCTTACTGTGCGGTTGGGATTTATCCAGAACATGACAAGTAATTCTCGAAATGTTTTACTTATGGCCGCTTTCTGTTGCTCTACTGTTTTGCCCATTGTATCGGTCAGATTTATAATCCGGCAAAAGGGTATTCAGGATATTGCCTGGAAAGTAATTTACGGAATAGAATTGTTACTGCTGATTATTCAGATAATTGTGTGTTCAGTGAGGTAAAATATGAAAAAGTTCTTTCAGAAAATTAAAGATTTATTTTCAGATAAAACAAATACCTGGGAGCAGCCAAACCAAAATCTCCCGGTTAGACAATATTTGCAACACAGGTACTCTAATTCTGAAACTGGGCAAGCCACGCAAAGACATGGCACTTTTCCGTTTGAATGGCGTGAACAAATGATAGAAAATGAATTTGCCGCGCAAAACTGTACCCGGACAAATAAATCGATAAAGGTGTTCGGGCCTTCTGCGGGAGGCGATATCCCATATTCCGGCAATCATGAATCGTTTACCGAAGAGGGATTAGTAAGTAATAATACCGAAGTTCTGCTGACTTCAGCCGGTGGTCATTTAATCAAGCCGGAACAGCTTCACGGCGGGGGAAAATGTTTTAATTGCATGGCTCTGACCGACAAAATTTATTTCTGTACCGTATGTAAAATTCCCTTGTGTTTCCGTTGCCTAAAAAAATATAAGAATGTGGACGTCTGCCATAAGCATCTTGTGGAATTAAATTTCAAAGAAGATACCTGGAATAATTAAGATGGATAACTTCAAAAAAGATTTAAGTTACGGCATGTGGGCTTTTAACTATCTTTCAGCAATGGCTCACAGCGCGGGCATGGAACGTGACAAACGAGTACTCTCCGCTTTGAAGTATATCTCCTTGAAGTCCAGAGACCAACAGGCAGTCAAAGCAATGTTGAGCAGGACGCTGGGGTTAATCAAAAAATCACCGGGATATATTGCCTCACAACTTAATGACAAACCTTTTACACCCAACCCGGCTCCGGGGATTATTGACGGAGAAATAAAACTAGGCTCTATTTATGACGAAATCAGGAAAATACGCTATCCCTTCGGCATCAGCAGAAGTGAATTAATGCAGCATATGCTGTTAAGCGGCAGGGCCGGCGCGGGAAAAACCACCTTGCTGATTATAATACTGATTAACTTATTGCGCTTGCTTATTCCGTTCTGGATTTTTGATTTTAAACGGGATTACCGGAGTCTATTGCGTTTTAGTGATTCCGTGTATGTTTTCAATCAAAAAACTTTTAAGTTCAATCCGCTCATCCCGCCAAAGGGTACTGCCGCTATTCAATGGGCATCGATTTTTACGGATATATTTTTCCAGATATTTTATTCCACTTCAGCGTCTTCTGCCAAAAGCATTTTTCTTGGAACATTAAAGGATATCTACAAGAATAACGGAACTCCGACTTTAATGATATTGTTTCAGGCAATGTGCCGGAAACTCTATGATGATACAATCCCGCCAAACAGCAAAGACAGCATCAGAACAATTATGCTCCGACTGGAACCTTTTATTGATATTTTTGGAGATTCAATCTGCGGACAAGGTTTTGATATGGCGGAACTGCTGCAAAAAGAAGTTGTGCTGGAACTAGACGGTTTGACGATAGAATATCAGACTTTCCTGGCGACATTAATTTTTCACTGGATTTTTACTTATCGGCTTAATCTGGCCCAACGCGGGGAGCTTATGCACACGATGATATTTGACGAGGCGAAACGGCTGTTTTCGCTGAATAT
>JAQUOK010000497.1 GCA_028717165.1 Victivallaceae bacterium
TCCGGAAGTATGCGATTGGATACGGGAACTGGCGCGGACTGTTACCGTCGATTACGGTTATGAATATATAAAACTTGACGGCGCCAACGGACAGGGAATGTCCCCACTGGGCATTCTCGCTGATCCCCGCGTCTCCAATGGCGAAGCGATGCGTAATGGCCTTAAAGCCTTTAAAACAGGCATGAAAGAAGGAACTTTTCTGCTCAACGCCTGTCTTTTCGGGCTTTCATTAGGCATCGCTGACGGCATGAGGATTGGCGACGATGTCGGCGGTCGCTGGGACGGTTCGAAAATCGCCAAACACCATGGAGAGCGGGATTGCTTCAATGGTCCGGGGGAAGTCCTCCGGGCGATAGCGGCAACGCTTAATCGCTGTCATCAGCACAAAAAATTATGGATCAATGATCCTGATTATCTGGTCGTGCGCCAGAAAGGGAGCAACTCGGAACTGTCTTATGAAGAGGCACAATCCTGGGCATCCGTTGTCGGTTTGAGCAACGGGCTGGTAATGCTCAGCGACAAGTTGCCGGAGCTGGCGCCGGAACGGGTAGAACTGCTTGAAAAAGTCCTGCCGCATTATAAACATGCGGCCGTACCGCTGGATTTTTTCCGTAAAAACGTCCCGTCATTCTATGCCCTGAAGGTCGGAAACAAAACGGAAGAATGGCAGGTAATTTGCATAATCAATGTCGATTATCCGACAAGGGCACGGGAATATATTCTGGATTTTCAGGAAGCAGGACTTGCGGCGGACAAGGAATATCATATTTTCGATTTCTGGCAAAGCGAATATAAAGGAGTGTTTTCGAACCTTTATAAAGTTTCATTGCCGCCGCACTGCTGCCAGGTTATTGCCGTAAAACAAAAACAGCCGCTCCCCCAAATACTGGCAACAGACATCCATATTACCTGCGGCGGGCTGGAAATAGAGTCGTCGGAATTCAAGGACAATACCTTAGCGGTAAAAACCGCAAATCTGGGACGAAGCAGTAATATATTTGTTTTTATCCCGGACGGATTTATGCCGGAAAATGGATTAATCAAGCAGTCTTATAATGTTTGGAAATCTGAAGTTAAACTTGACGGCAAAGTTGTCAAATATAAATTTCACTCAAAATAGAGCGCATGAAAATGAAGATTTTTATCATAACCGATCTGGAAGGCGTCAGTGGGATAAACGGCCGCAAAGCTGACGAAGTAGGAAACAAGATCATTAATACGGATGCGGCCTGCCGGCTTCTTACGGAAGAAGTAAATGCCGTTGTCGAAGGACTGCTTGAAGCTGGAGCCGATGAAATCCATATCTTGGACGGGCACGGGGGAAGCAACTCCATTCAAATTGAAAACCTGCATCCCGCCGCGGAGCTTTTTATTTCCGGCGGCGATCTTGCGCCTGTAACCTATATAGATTCAAGTTATGATGCGGCATTGCAGATAGGAGCTCATGCAATGATGGGAACCGGGAACGGGGTAATGCACCATACTTTCAACAGCCACGGAGTTGTGAATATGTGGCTTAACGGAGAACTTATCGGCGAAATCGGGATAGAGGGATTGCAATGCGCGTATTTTGGCGTGCCGACAATATTGGTAAGCGGGGACTTGGCAGCTTGTCATGAAGCGAAAGCTTTTTTCGGCAAAATTGAAACTGTTGAAACCAAAACCGGTATCAGCCGTTACACTGTCCGCAATTATAATCCGGTAAGGGTACGGCAAAAACTGAAAGAAGGAGCGAAAAAAGCATTGCTTGCGAAATCTGACTTTCCGGTAAAGAATCTTAACGGTCCTTACGAAATTAAAGTACAACTCATGTGTCCCAATATGGCCGACAATTACGAAAAAGCGGGAGCTGAAAGATTGGATCAATCCACAATACTTCTCAAGAGCGATGATTTTCTGGACGTATGGGCTCAACGAAACGGCTGGGCTCCGGGAGTCCATAACAAAAAATTCAATATCATAAACGGGAACAGCAATGAATAAGTCAATAAAATGGCATGAAAAACAAGCTAAAAATAAATTGCAGGTTTCCGTTCTGTTCGGCGGAGATTTTTGCCCGATAAACCGTTATGAGGAAAAAGTTCTTTCCGGCGATCAAATTTTTGATGATTATATCAAGGAGAAAATTGAAACCGGCGATTTGTTTGTGGTTAATCTGGAAACACCGCTTTGCGAAAAAGATTTGCCTGCGGATTCTCCGGGAGGCGGACTGAGAGCTGACGGGAAAATTGCCGATTGGATGAAAAAGGCGGGAATAGATATTGCCGGACTTGCCAATAACCACTTGAGGGACTTTAAAGACGAAGGGGTTATTCAAACAATAAAGAATCTTGATCGTGCCGGAATTCTCCACGCCGGAGGCGGGAAAAATCTGTCCGAAGCAGAAAAAATGTTGACCGTTGATATTAAAGGCCTGAAAATCGGCTTTTGGATGTTAGCAGAAAAAGAACAGAACCTGGCAACGGGAACCCGGCCGGGAACTTCATTTTTCAATCCCGATGCCGATGTCCATATAATACCGGAACTCAGGAAACAAGTGGATTTTTTAGTCATATCCGTCCATGCGGGGCATGAATACGCTTTAGTTCCTTCTCCGCGAATAAGGGAGGCATACCGGGCATATATCGCTGCGGGAGCAGATCTTGTAATCGGACATCATCCTCACGTCCCGGAAGGAATTGAACAATACAAAAACGGCTGGATTGCTTACAGTCTCGGAAATTTTGTATTTGACTATCCCTATCATCGCGAATTCAGAGATACGGATCATGGCTATCTTTTCAATGTCGTAATTTCCGCACATTCTGTCGAAAGTATTGAGCTAATTCCTTATTATCTGAAAAACGGCTCTACAGTGGAAGCTTGTACCGGGGAAGAATTGAGTAATTACGAAAAATTCCTGAAAAACATAAGTGCTTGCCTCACTGATGAAATCAAATTCGGAAACAGTTGGGAAAAGTTTATTACCTGGCGCTGGAATCAGAGCCAGAAGGATTTCCACCGCGACTTTTCAAAAAACTTTATGGATGAAAACAATCCCGGATTTATCTGGAGGCTTAAAAACTGTTACGGATGTCCTACTGCACATGAGCTTTGGGAAAAAGCCATGGAACTTTTATTGAATGGTAAGATATCCCGATGAATAAATTTGTATTGAATGAGGATTTTTTATTATGTTTAATTGGTATAAGCTGACCTTTTTTCTGGGGTTCGGCCTACTTGTTTTCGTGCTTCTGGTTTATGACAATCCGGAAACGAAGCATGACAGCAAAATTGAATTGCGTATTTTATCCTGTCCGCCGCCTGGCTACGGGAATAAATTCGAGGAAACGCTCAAGGAATTTGAAAAACTCCACCCTGATATTCGGGTTAAGCTTATCAAAGCGCCGGGTAATTATTACGTGAAAGTCCAGACGATGATGGTCGGCAAAACCTGCGCCGACGTGGTGGGTTTTACCGGTAAACGGGTCAACG
>JAQUOK010000498.1 GCA_028717165.1 Victivallaceae bacterium
CCCGCTTTTCCGCGAGAGAACCGCTTCCGCCCAGAAAATCAAAACCGGAAGAGGAAATACTCATCGCAATTTCATAATACATTTGCCGGGATGGAACATTCGCATAAAAAGCTGCCGGGGTTGCGTGATCAACCGGTACGCTGGATATTATTCCGACTTTCATCCCGTGCTTTTGGGCTTCATAGGCAAGGGATACGGGTTTAAGTTTCCCGAGCGGGCCAATTCCGAGAAAATTATTCCTGGTTTTTACTCCGCATGCCAGGGCGGTGCCGGCTGCGGCGGAATCAGTTATTTTCCCATTTACATTAAGAGTACCGGTAAAACCCGTCACCGGGAACCGGTTCATTACGAGCCTGGCGTTTTCCGGTTTGTCCGCTTGGGATTTTTTATATGCTTCCGCGCAATGCCGCTGCATCGTTCCCATACCATCCCCAATCATCAGAAAAACATATTTGACAGGACGGATCTCAGGTAAAGCCGCTTTGGGTAATTCAGCAGAAAAAGCAGCGGTTGAGAATATCAGAAATGACAGACTGAAGGTTTTCAGTACTTTTACATATAAAAATTCCAAATGGTTTTCCGGACAAAAAATTTTTCGTTCTTTTTTCAGGTACCGGTTTTTTTCATTTACTTGTTTCATTTTCGTTTCTTTTTACATTTTTAGTATTAAAATCTTTAAGACGGCTTGATATTTTTGAATATTTTTTGTTTAAGTCCATGTCAAATCATCGATAATATATGAGGCGCTATGTTCACTCATGGCAGGTTTCTTTAATGGATCCAGATGACTGCATTTTCATCCTGTCATAATACATTTTTTCAGTTGTTCAAGATAATACATATAATTGAAGAATGAAATATCATGGGGAACTTCATGATCGACAGAAGGAATATAACCGCCTTTTTCAAGCATGAACGGCACTTTTGCATATATCTCGCCATCTATTGCTTTTCTGTCTTGTGCAAGAGCCCTTTTATCGATGCCGCCGACAATCCATATATCCCTGCCGTATTCCTTTCTCATTTTTACAACGTCCATGCCGGCAGCGACTTCACATGGCAGCATTCCGTTTATCCCGGCTTCCAGCCATATCGGAATCAGCTCGTCAATATTTCCATCACAATCCACGGAAAATACGTCAATACCATATTTCCGCAAATGTCCGATAACCTTTTTATATCCCGGCAGCATGAATTTTCTTACCATTTCCGGCGATAGAAGCGGGCCGGTTTTATAAGCCATATCTTCCCAGAAATGGGCATGATCAAAACGGACCTCTTCCAGTGCTCGTGTCGTGGCATTGATAAAGAAATCAGTCAGGTAATCGATCATTTCCTCTACAAGTACCGGATTTTCATAAAACATGATGCTGAAATTTTCAACTCCGATCCAGTTCCTGAGAAGCCCATAGAAACTGCCGACAAAAACAGTCAGAGGGTTATCATGTTTTGACCACGCAGCTTTAATATTTTCCCAGTCTGCCGGATATCTTTCAGGACAATAGGGGTCAAGCCTTTTTTTGAAAAATTTCCAGTCATCCTGGGAAGATACGGGATATTTCATGAAATGAGGCATTGAGACGTCCCTGACTCCTTTAAACTGTTTCTTCATAATGCCTTCAGAATCGATGTATATTCTGCAGGAGTCTGTCTCTTCGAGAGTCTTTTCCTCGAAAGCCGGAACCGGACCGAGGATATTGAAGAAATAGTCCGGGGGAAAATATCTCGTTGAATCTAAGCCGAAAAATTCCTTCAGATCGGAATTGGGCGGCAATCCTTCCTGTTCCCATCTGAGAATAGTAGTATCGAGGTAACCAAATTCCCATAAGGGAACCCGATCTGCAGTTTTAAAATGGACCGTGTCCATAAAACGCCGGGTATGATCATATTCCGGCATTTTTGTCCTTGCCCCCCGGTTTTCCAGTTTGAATCGCGGTTGCGGCGGCCATTCTGCCGATAATCCGGCGACTTTCATTATAGCTTTCGTTTTCAATTATTATGTAACCTGTACCTGTCCTGTCTTGTTAAAGTAAAAAAATTATTTTTTTTCAGAGCATGATTTACGGATGACGATTTCCGTGTCCAGAACGACTTTAGCCGTTTCTTTGCAGTCGTCATTACGCACCTTGTCCAAGAGGATATTAAACGCTTTCAAACCTATTTCCTTTTTCGGCTGCCGCACCGTCGTAAGCGGCGTTTCCAGAAGCGGCGAAAATTTGAGATCGTCAAACCCGGCCACCGAAACATCATCGGGAACTTTCAGCCCCGCGTCTTTGATCGCCTGCATCGCTCCGATCGCCTGGTAATCGTTTCCGGCAAAAACCGCCGTCGTCGGTTCCTCCAGGGCAAGCAGTTTCCGCATGTTTTCATAACCGCCCTGCCGGTCAGGTTCGAAACGGTCTTCGCCGTTCAGCCGCATTTCCATGTCGATCTTTTTCACGTAGTCGGTTCTGTATACGATACCGGCGGCGGCCAGGGCATCCCGGTAACCTTCCAGGCGTTCGTCGTTGGCGCTGCCTTCGGTGCCGTAAAGATGACCGATCTTCCGGTGCCCGAGCCGGATCAGGTATGAAGTCATCTCGAAAGCGCCCCGGCGATTGTCGACAACCACGTAGTCCGTATCGAAATCCTTGAAATAACGGTCGATAAGCACAAACGGGATTTTTTCTTCCTTCAGTCGGTAGATAACGTCAATGTTGGCTTTGCCCCAATTGGGGAAAATGATAACTCCGTTAACGTGCTGCTGAAGCGCATATTCGATATTGATGTTTTCTTTTTCGATGTCGCCGTTGGAACTCTGGATTATAAGGTTGCACCTGGATGCGTTGGCGGCTTCCTGCAGGCCCTTGCATATTTCAGATATGAATATATCGTCAATATCGGGCACAATGAATGCGAACGTATATTGACAGAGATTTAATGACCCCGGCGTGTTTTTTACATCCGCAACAAAAGTGCCTTTCCCCGCCATGCGGTAAAGCAAACCTTTTTTCACGAGATTGTCGAGCGCTTTCCGGGATGAACGGCGACTGATATTGTACTTCCTGCTGATTTCGTTTTCAGAAAGAATGCATTCGTGAGGCTTGAGCGTGCCGCTACGGATCTGGTCGATCAGATCGTTCTCAACCCCGGAATAAACATATTCAATATTTCGTTTTAAGCCCTGCATTGGTTTTCCATCCGGCATTTATTTTTTTTCATGCTTCGTCCGCTGGTTGATAAACCTTGTTTTATAAACAGCATCTGATTATATCTTGTATTATACTTGCACAAAATAATTCTCGAAAGCAGATTTGTCAATGAACATTTTAACAAAAAAAACATCGTACGCAAATTTTCAGTAATCTGTCAGTAACCTTTGTCCGGGAAAAATTGAATCCCGAATGGATGACTATGTTAAGAATTGAAAATTAAGGATGCGGCACGGTATTGAAACCCTGAAAGGGTTATTCAGCGTAGCCCGCCGCAACGCGG
>JAQUOK010000499.1 GCA_028717165.1 Victivallaceae bacterium
TTATCTTATCACGTGAAATATTCAAACCGTTATCATCGCATTGTCAAACTAAACGCACTACTATGTCTAGGTATCGTGCGTTTAACTTGACAAACGTGCATTTACTTTTTCAATTGACCTTTTTTTATCATTTCATCTTTTCAGGCCGTCGCCGCCTGCATATCCGTCTGTTCGCCGCGTTTCAGAAGTTCGGCATGAACTTTCAGCCGGATAGTTCTCATATCCAGCATTCCGAGCGGGATTCCGCCTCTTTCGGAATCGACTACCGGCATCTGATCGATTTTCAGCCGGTACATGCGTTCATATATTTCATCCAGATTGGCGTCCGCCGTGGTACTGTCCTCCAGCGGACGCATTATGTCCGCGACCAGGAGCCAGTGCCAGCTGTCACGGTCGCCAATGATGTCTTTCAGGGCTTCGAAAGTCAGGATTCCGGTTATTTTGCCGTTTTTATTGACCACCGGGGTCATAAGTACATTGTTTTCAGTAAAACAGTTTATCGCTTCCGACACCGGGGCGGCTTCGGACAGGGTTGTAAGTTTTTCGTCGATGACGTCCGCCACTTTCATGGAGGCTCTCACATCCTCCTCGGTGATGTCACGGCCGGCTTCACCCGAAAGCCTGACCGCCAGTTTCACCATGGCCGGACCCAGTACCTGCACTACCAGGGTGGTTGTGGTAACGACGAAAATAACCATGTCGCCGAGATTCATGCCTCCGGCAATCGTTATCGGGGAAAGCTGTTCCGCGGCCATGATCGACAGACCTATAGCCACGCCGCCCTGGGCGAACAGGCCCAGACCAAGGTATTTGCATACTGCCGGAGAACTTCCGGTCATTTTGGCGCCGAAATAGCTTCCGAAGAATTTCCCGGCACAGCGTCCGATTATATAGGCGGCGATGATCAGCCAGAGCCAGCCCGGCATTTCCCTGAAGGAAAGACGCGCTCCGACCAGAACGAAAAACAAAACGTAAATAGGCACGGAAAAACTCCGCATCAGTTTGAATAAGTCTTTGCTTCGCCGCGGAGAAAAATTGGTAAGGACGAACCCCATCATCATGGTTGCGAGGATAATGTCCATTTTGAAGAAGACCGCCACGCTTATTACCAGCAGGATCATGCCGATCGCAATTGCCGCGCCGCGTTCAGTCTGCGGCACCCAGCGCAGGAACGCCGCCAGCAGGGCGGCTACCGCCGCACCGACTACCAGGGAGCCGAACAGTTCATTGGCTATATGACCGAGGGAAAGCCAGATCGAACCGGATTCCGAAGCCAGCAGTTTTGCCGTGCTGCCGCCGAGCCCGTACAGGGTCATTGCCAGCGCGTCATCCAGAGCGACAATGGCGATAATTGCCGTCGTCATAACTCCTTTCGAGCGGTATTCCCAGATAACGTCGATCGTCGAGGCCGGATCGGTCGCGGAAGCTATGGCGCCGAGCACCACCGCCCCCGCTGACGCGGCTGTGACATTGCGGGTAACCAGGAAAATCAGCAGAAACGAGGCGAGGCCGACCAGGAGGAACGAAAGCAGGCCCTCGCCGAATAAGATCGCGGTAAACTGCCGCGCATACTTTCTGAAAGTATCCATTTTGAGTTCACCGCCGACCAGGAAACCAATTATGCCCAATGCGAATAAATTGAAAGTTTTCAATTGGAGTACGACTTCCGAATTTATGATGCCGAAACCGGCCTGCCCGATTATCAGGCCTATCGCGATATAGCCGACGACCTGCGGGAAACGGATCTTCTGGAAAAACCACGCGCCGAGCATTCCGCCGAATACTCCGAGGCCCAGAAGAAACAATATACTGTCGTTAATAGTATCCATTTCAGCGGGACTCCATTAAAAAGTCATAGAAAGTCCTGCTGTCGGAACAGCGGGTCAGTTTTTCGCGGAATTCCTTATCCTTCAAACGGCTGCTCAACTGTGAAAGCAGTTTCAGGTGTTCGGCGTGCTGATCCTGCCGTGCGACGATCATGAAAATCAGTTTTACCGGTTCCGAGTCGAGGCTTTCATAGTCTTTTACCCCTTCACGCACCAGCGCGGCCGCTACCGCCACGTCTTTAATGGAATTCAAACGCACATGCGGAATGCCGATGCCCATGCCGATACCGGTGCTCAAAAGCTGTTCCCGGTGAAAAATCCCGTTGCTCAGATCTTTCTTCGAATTTACAACCGAAGTTTCCGCCAGCATGTCGATAAGGGCGTTCAAGACCTCCGCCTTGCCTGCCTTTTCCTGTACAAGAACATTTTCCCGGCTTAAGGCTTTGTTCAGAAACAAGGGCACGAAATCGCCCTTTTTGTGGGAATCGGTATTCAACTGTTTATTTACCCAGGCTTCAATATCCGAACTTTTAAAGCGCCAGGCGGAACCTATCTTGCCGCAGGGAATTTCTCCTTTGCTGGCCCAGTCGTAAACCGTCCGTTCCGAAACACGCAGATATTCCGCAACTTCTTCTATCGTCATTATTGCAGGTAATCCCATAATAAACCTCTGTAATACATTTTTTACGATAAGTTTGAAAAACATTGAACATTTCGCATATTGGTACATATTATATCTCTAATTTTGAAAAAGTAAAGTTTTTTCTGAAAAATTATCAGAAAATTTGGGTGCGACTACTCCTCTGGACGAGGCTGACAAAAGTCTTGGTTGACAGCGATTGGGACTCCTGGGACGGTTGCGACTTCTGAATTTAACCTCAAAGTCCCAAGTGTCTCAAAAGTCCCATTTTCTCCGACATCAAAAAAGAAGGGATCTTACTTTACGATTCAGGTAATTATAAACTGGAAAGGCGGCGCAAAATCGATCCCGCCAGAAGACTGGAAATCGCCGTTGATGATTTTGACCAATGGTTTGAAAGCGCTGAAGGATTTTATCGTTTTTTTGAGATTGGCTTAGAAGAAAATAATCTTAAAGGCGCGGTCTTTCAGCTTCATCAGGCAACGGAACGTTTTTACACTACTTATATACTTGCAGCTTCCGGGTACAAACCCAAAACCCATAATAATAGATAAACTCGGAAAAGGTGTAGCCGCCCCTGTCCCAAGGGGCGCAGTTGCGGAAAGCACGGCTGGGACGCCGTGGCTCGGGAGATGCTTTAATCAAAAGTTAGACTCCTTTAAAATATGGATTATCCATTTAATAAGCAATGGCTTATAACTACATCAAAAACAACTTTTGCCCAAAATGGTCAAAATATTACTTGTTGGATTCCATGAAAATCGGGAGATACGAAATTTGTGGCGAGACTCTGTCGAGCCGCAAATGTTGAACGTATTTCGGCTCGTGAGGACACTCGCCCTCCAGGAAACGCACAACGCGGCGATAGATGTAAAACCGAAACTGGGGTAAGTCAAAATGAAAATTCTTAAGCTCAAAATAATCAGAAAATCGTTAATTTAAACAAATTATGGGATGATAATGAAAAATTAAAAACAATATTTTGCCAGAATCATTGGTGACAGA
>JAQUOK010000500.1 GCA_028717165.1 Victivallaceae bacterium
GTTTTACAAAACAAGTTTGTATTTTAACTTTCCGATAAATAAAGTATACTTACAATGGATATTGGCTATCGAGCTAACATATTAATACTATATGGCATCATTATTTATAGATTGTATTGTGAAAATTATCTTCAATAAATTCATTAAAAATATTCTCGCTCGACCGAGTATTATATTAGCCGTATTTTGGTCTTCATACTTTAATCTTTTATTAATGAGAAAACTCAACGGAGTTCAGCTGAGTACCATGCAATTAAAAGTTATTTGCGCAACTATCAAAAGAAAAATTCCTTGTAAATTGTTAGTGTTTGGGTTGGGAAATGATAGTTTTTTCTGGACTAATCTCAATAGAAAAGGGGTTACTGTTTTTCTTGAGGATAATAAAGAATGGTTTAAAAATGTAATGAAAAAATCGGAAAATATAAAAGCTTATCTGGTAAGTTATAATACTCAAAGAAAAGATTGGGAGATTATGCTTGAAGATAAATCTTTACTGGAAATGACTTTACCTAATGACGTGGAAAAGGAAGCGTGGGATGTTATTCTGGTGGATGCTCCCGCCGGATGGAATGACGAAAGCCCTGGTAGAATGAAAAGTATTTTTCTTTCATCGAAATTAATCAGGATTTCAGGAGATATATTTGTCCATGATTGTGATCGGGAAGTTGAAGAAATTTATTGCGATAAATTTCTCCAAAAAGAAAATTTAAGAATGGAAATTAAAGCACCTATTGGTTTTTTAAGACATTACCATATAATGAACCGTTTTGTCTAAGCGGTGCTTTGATGCACAATAATAAGGCGAGTAGATTTTGTCAGCAGTAAAATTTTTACCTGCGCTATCTGAATAAGGAGGGATATTACAATATGAACGTAAAAGTTAATATTAACGACAAAGAATACAACTCCATAGAAGAAATGCCTCCTGATATCAGGGCTGCCTTTGAAAAGGCGATGGCCTCTCCATCTAATCAAATCAACATATCTTCACAGCAGACTAAAATTGTTTTCAATGGTATTGAATATAAAAACATTGAAGAAATGCCGCAGGATATCCGTCAATTATACGAAAAAGTTATAACAGCAGCAAAAGAAAATGACGTGCATTCGGGAATTTCTTTATCCGGCAATTTCAGCAGTACAGGAAAGATATCCAAAACGATTTCAGGAATGGAAAACACGAAAGCGCCTATAAAAGCCGAATCCATTATTTCCCCGCGAATATTAATAACAGGAATTGCCGTGATCGCGTTAATCGTTTTTCTTTACCTGATGTTTCAGGGCAAATAATAATTTTTTTATCTCTGTTAAAAAAGCGGTATACTGATCCAACCGATTATAACATCAGGAGGGACAACCCATGACCAGATTACGTGCGATTCAGTCGGACATTACCACTCTGGCCGTTGATGCCATCGTCAACGCGGCAAATTCATCGCTTCTCGGCGGAGGTGGAGTCGATGGCGCAATCCATCGGGCAGCGGGGCCGGAACTTCTCGAAGAATGCCGCAAACTCGGCGGAGCAAAAACGGGAGAAGCAAAATTGACAAAAGGATATAAACTGCCGGCACGGTACGTAATCCATACGGTGGGACCCGTCTGGCATGGCGGGAAAAAAGGAGAACCGGATTTGCTCGCCGCCTGCTACCGGAATTCACTGACCATCGCCAATAAACAGGGATTCAAGACGATTGCCTTCCCCAGTGTCAGTACAGGCGTGTATGGCTATCCTTTTGAACTGGCCGCTAAAGTCGCCATAGATACGGCATCAGAAGTGATTCAAAAACCTTCGACTTTAGAAGAGATTATATTTTGTTGCTTCTCTAGGGGCGATCTTTCCGTCTACGAATCTCTGCTTTCCGGAGTTACTCTATAAGTATTTAGAAAAAAGTATCCTTTGAAATTTGTTTTTCCCTTCAGGGGCGGATTTAGAATAGTTTGGAAAATACCGGATGCCTCCGTGCGGCCATTTGAACGATCATGCTGCCAAGTTGTCCGTAATTTATCCCGGCCACTTCGGCAGCGCACGCCATACTGGCGTCAATGCTGATATCCGCGTTGGGATTGACATCCAAAACATAAAAGACATTATCGCGCAGCCGTACGTCCATTCGGGCGTAATCCCGGCAGCGTGTCGCTTTGTATGTTTCGCCGCAGATCTTTTGCAGCACTTCTATTTCATTATCGGCCAAAGGAGCAGGCAGCAGTGTTTTTATCTCTTCATAATGCTGGGAACCGGGAATAAATTTCGCTTCATAAGTGCAAAGCCTGTCTTTTGCTTTTCGAAAAAGCGAGAAATCCATTTCCGCCACGGGCAGAAATGTAAGGTTCTCATTTCCGAGCACTGCAACACGAAATTCCCGTCCGTCAATAAAATCCTCAACCAGTGCGGGCTGACGATATTTTTCTAAAATAAAGGATATGCGATTTTTTAGTTCTGTTGAATTTGTTACAACCGATTCCGGCGTGATGCCTGCCGAACAATGTTCGTTCTGCGGTTTGACAATAGCCGGAAATATGTCCCATTTGCCTGCGTCCGCTGAATCAAAAATCTGCCAGGGCGGCGTGGAAACAGCGGCTTTGTCCAAAATTATTTTTACTTTACGTTTATCCTGAGCCAGGGCCAGCGTTTCGGAACCGGCGCCGGTAAAAGTATAACCCGACGTTTCCAGTTTTTTTGCCACCAGCCATTCGCTGTGCTCGATACCCGGAATCTCTTCACACCAGTTAAAAATTATGCATTCGGACGGATCGAAAGACCGTAGCTGACCGGCCACATTATCATCGGCAAGAGCAACAAGAGATACCGTATAACCTGTGCCGGCAAGCGCATCGCCAAACTGTTTCGATTGCCTGACTACTTCATCTTTTTCGTCATCAGCCCATCGCGGATCAACACAATACAATAAAACAACCGGAATCTTTGCAGCTTGCATATCGGATGTCACCACACCACATCTTCAATATATTATTTATATATTTCTATCAGCCATGCTGTTCAAAAATCAATAACAGAATTTTTTACTTTTTGCATATTCCAGCAATTTGCAGTCTCCCAATTTACATGCCTTTTCCGCGTCGCGGCATCCCGGTTCTTTACTGCCTTGAAGGAAATAAACAAGTCCCCGGTTGGAATAAGCTTTTGTGTAAGCGGGATCTAGGTCGATAATTTTAATAAAGTCATTGATGGCCAGTTCATACTGACTCAGATTTCCGTAAGAAATACCACGATTATTGTAGGCCTCTTTATAATTGGGCATCAGGCGGATTGCCTCGTTGTAGTCATTTATTGCATCATTGTATCGGCCGATTTCATCGTAATCGACTCCACGGTTGTTATAAGCGAAATAATTATTTTCTGTTACCTGCAAAGCGTGGCTGAAAAGACTGATGCTGTCTTTCCAATGACCGCACTGCTGCCAGGCCAGAACTGCCATGATCGCAATGAAGACCGTTCCTCCCGGC
>JAQUOK010000501.1 GCA_028717165.1 Victivallaceae bacterium
CGTTCCCACCTGTAATTTAGCGTCTATAAAACAAATATAAGTCCAATTATGCCAATTTACAATAGCATAATTTAAATTTCTTTAATATTTAATTCTTATCCTATTGACAATTCACTAAAAACCCTGTATAATAAAATTGGATTTATTAATGAGTCCCATTTTAAAATAAACTGTAAACCGGCAGCGGTAACCTCATAAAAAGCTGATTTTTGCCGGAACTTATCAGGAATATTTATAAGGACTTTAAATCTTATCAACTCTCAAGGAGGTTAAAAATGGAAAAGCGGACAACTGAAACCAAACGGATTTTCACACTCATTGAATTGCTCGTTGTGATCGCGATCATTGCGATTCTCGCTTCAATGCTGCTTCCGGCCTTGAACAAAGCCCGTGAAAAGGGACGGCAGGTTCAATGCCTGAACAGACTGAAAACCGTCTATCTGGCGCATCTTGCCTATGCCGAAGATCATGACGGCAAAATATGCCCCGGGCTGGAATCAAGCGGCGGAGCATACTGGTGCCAAAGGCTGGAAATGAATAAATATATAAAACCTATATTTTTCGACTGTCCGACAAATACCGACAGCGGCACCTCAGCCTGGATGCCGGTGGCGGCAAGTTACAAACCGGTGGACTATACCAGAAGCTCGGAACTGGATTATGTCAAACTCGGCTCCATAAAGAACGCTTCGAATCTGCTGATGGCCGGCGATGTGGTTCCCGGAGCATATATAACTTTCCGGAGTACTTCGTACAACACGAGGATAAGCGTTGCCATGCACGCGGGCGCCGGTAATATACTTTTTGCCGACGGCCATGTAAAAGGCTGTCCCGATTTTGATCATTATGACACAGTGCCATAAATTCTGAGGAATTCGCGGCATATAAAAATTATAACCAATATTTCAGGAGACAAGATGCAGAATTTTACATCCGCAAACAGCCATGAACCAGTATCTGTTCGAGCAAAAAAAATACAACTCTCACTGTTGCTGATAACCGGTATTATTATTCCCGTTATCGGAACAGCCGAAAACAAAATGGAGAAAAAATTGCCGTCTTACACTCAATTCATTGATCAACGCCTGGTCGCCGATAAGAACTATGTCTCAAAAGCAGCCTCTCAGGCCAGGGAAGAATGGCTTCAGAATATTAAGAGCATCCCGTCATCCGCACTTGCCGGAATCGGCATGCTTAACCAAGTGCCGACGATTTTCATAAACGGCAAACCGGTCGGGCCGATGATGTACATAGGCCCGGATCATACTAAAGAAATAACCGCCGCCGGAATAAACATTCACCTGATAGGGTGCCGATTCCCAAAACTGGGATCGCCCGACTCGTATTACAGAACCCTGGACAATTGCATAAAGCAGCGCCTCCGCGTCAATCCTTCCGCCTGGATAATCCTGCGGATGGAATACCGGGCCTATAAGGAACTCGGCGAAAATTATCCTTCGGAAGTAATAAGGTTTGAAGACGGCGCCATAGATCATTATGATCCCAAACAACACAGCGGACATCTGTACGAAGATTCCAGCAAGGGAAGGTATTCTTTCGCATCGCTCGTCTGGGAAAGGGAAGCGGCCCTGGGGCTGCTGGATTTGATCCGTCATGTGGAAAAAGCGGATTATGCGGACCGGGTCATCGGTTATTTCCCATGCGCCGGCATGCCGGGAGAATGGACCTACTGGTCGTCGTTCGGCAGGAAATGGGCCGGCGATTTCAGTCCCGCCATGCAGCAGCGCTTCAAGGAATGGCTGATCGACACTTACCAGGGAAACGTCAATTTACTGCGCCGGGCGTGGCACGACGATAAAGTCACGTTCAGTACTGCCGCCATCCCTCTCCAAAAGGAAAGGTGGTCGTACGAAAACGGCAATCACGGTTATTTCTGGGATCCGTCCAAAGACCGGAAAGTGATTGATTATTACCTCTGCCTGCATGCCCAGACGGCGGAACGGCTGATCTACCTCTGCCGGGTTGTCAAAAAAGCGACCGGCAACAGAATGTTGACCGGGGCATTTTACGGTAATATCTGCGGCTGGAGTTCCCTGCACGAGACTGGAACGTCCCTGTTCAGGAAAGTAATAAACTCCGACGCCGTGGATTTCTTTTCCGGGCCGTGGACTTACGAAAACCGCCGGGTCGGCGATTACGCGGCCTGGCGCAGCGTGAACGGCAGTATGACCCTGCACAATAAAATGTCCATCTATGAAGCCGATACCCGGACCTGTTTTTCCGGCCAAGTACAAGTCCAGTACGGCGCGCCTGAAACCATAGCGGAATCAATATCCGCACTGCAGCGGGATTTCGTCAATATTCTGACCCACAGCCAGAACGGCTGGTGGTTTGACATGGGCGGAAGAAAAACCTGGTACAATTATCCGGAAATCACCAGGGCTTTCGGCGAAATGCAGGAAATCGGCAATTTGAGCATGGCGTTCGACAGAAGAAGAAATTCCGAAATCGCAGTGATCATCGATCAGGACAGTATTCTTTACGCCAGCGACTACCTGAACCGGCTGATGCTGCACCGGGAACGAATCCACGAACTGCCCAGAATCGGGGCTTCCTGTGATTTTTTCGAAATGGATGACATCGGCAACCCCCGCCTGCAGGATTACAAACTGTACATCTTTCTGAATTGTTTCGCTTTAGACGCACAGGAAAGAAAAAATATAGAGAAATTGCAAAAGAAAGGAAAAGTCCTGTTATGGTGTTACGCCCAGGGTCTGATCAATCCCGCTCCCGGAATCAAAACTGCCCTTACCGCCCGGAATGTGCAGGAACTTATCGGCATGGAAGTACAGACATCCTCAAAACCGGGAAGCGCGGATATGAAACTGACCGGGAAATATAAAGTCCTGACGGACGAACTGCCGCTGAATTATACTTTCGGAAGTTTCACCAGAATTCTCACTTCCGGCCATGGCATAACTCCTGAACATCCCGTAAAACTGGAAAGTCTGAAAGAAAACCCGCAACTGTACATTACTGACAACAGCGCGGCTTCTCTGGCAATGTTTACCGATTCCGGGAAATGCGGCTTCGCCTGTAAGAAAATCGGCGAATGGTATTCAATATATGCCGGCGCCCCCTGCGTTCCCTCCTTGATTCTCAGGAGAATCGCCAAGCTGGCCGGCGTCCATCTTTACGTGGATAATGACAAATACGATGATATAATCTATCATAACAAGAGTTTTCTGGGGATACATACCAAAGTTGCCGGTACCCGCAACTTTAAACTTCCGGCAAAGTCAGACGTCTATGATCTGTTCGGCAAGCGCCTGATAGCCCAAAAGGTAACGAGTTTCTCAGACGCCATTCCCGCATATACCACGAAACTGTATTTTATCGGGAATTACGAAGACCTGCAGGCAAAAATGAAATCATCAGCCGAATAAAGAAAATATGAAACGCGCATTATTACTTATCTTTGACATGGTTGCCGGCCATACG
>JAQUOK010000502.1 GCA_028717165.1 Victivallaceae bacterium
CATTTTTCAAAATCCTTTATATTTTAACCGTTTGGTTTGTTTTTATTGATTCAAGAACGGCGAGGGCGATTTCGAGAGATTTTCTGCCTTCATTTCCGTCGCAGATGAGGGGGTAATCATTCCGGATGGCGCCGATGAAGTGTTTTGCTTCCTCCAGGACGCCGTCACTGCCGTCAAAATAATGTTCTTCGACTTTTTCTTCGCCCCGCCGGAACAGCCGGAGTTCGAACGGATAGTCCAGAGCTCCCGAAATCTGCGCCAGCCCGTTTTCAAAATGGATGTCGAGATATTCGCGGCTGATATTCCGGTCCGAAGTGCAGCCGCCGCCCAGCGCGGCAATCGCGCCGTTTTTGAAACGCAGCGTGAAAATCGCCGAATCCGGCAGCGTGGGATGTTTGAAGATCACCCGGTTGCCCTCGGCGTAAATGCGTTCGACATCCCCCATCAGGTAGATCAGCGCGTCGATCGCGTGTACGACGTTCTCGACGACAATGCCTTTCGTGCCGTCTTCCCGGAACTTCCAGCCGGGATCTTCGACTTTCCACAAGGGATAACTGTACATCGCCCATAACGGTTTTCCGAGTTCGGCGGCATGGTCTTTCAGATACGCGAAACTTTTGGCGAAGCGGTGTTTGAACGCCACCATGAGTTTAACCTTGTTTTCGGCGCAGGCGGCGATCATCCGGTCGCAGTCTTCCAGCGAAGCCGCCATCGGTTTTTCACAGAAAACATGAACCCCTTTGGCTGCCGCCAGCAGCGCCGGTTCCATATGGTTCGGCGGCGGCGCCGAGATTATTACGGCGTCGAGTTTCTCTCGCTCGAACATTTCCCGCTGATCGGCGTAATGTTTCGCGTCGCCGAGAACTTCAGGAGGAAAATCATTCCTTTTTTCACAAACGGCGGTGAGTTTCACCCCGTCTATCTTTCTGAACGTTTTCGTCAGTTCTCTTCCCCACCAGCCGAAGCCGACGATGCCAAGCTTGATTTGTCTGTTCACGAGTTGTCTGCCTCCGAAAAATTTATGCTTGTTTTCCTTAATTCCCGGAACCGGCTCGGCGTGACGCCCCCGGTTCTGGCGATTATCGCCGCGGATGCGGCGGAACCTGTTTCCAGGCCGGCCCGGATATCGTTCTTCTCCAGGCAGCCGGCGATGAAGCCGGCGTGAAATACGTCGCCGGCTCCGGTAAGGTCCCTGACCGCGCAGTCGGGCGCGGGTACCTTGACAAATCCGGTTTTCTTACTGTACGCGGCCGCGCCGTGTTTCCCGAGGGTCAGGACACAGATCTCGGCGCCCCAGTTGACGAATATTTTGCAGAGGTCTTCGGCGTCGGCGAGTTTGACTTCCCCGAAAATACACCGGCAGTCCTCAAGGCCGCCTTTCACTATCCTGAAATGCCGCGTGATTCTTTCCAGGTAGATTTCCTTTTCCATCTGGGTGAATATCCCGGCCGCGGACGAAGCCCCGCCGAAGCCGCTGAGTTCCATTGAAAGTTTTCTTTTGCCGCCGTCATAAAGGGCCCGGAGCAGATCGTCCGTAATTTCGTAATCGACCGGGCACAGGAGAAAATAACGGGCGTCGAGGTAGTCCGCCGGAAAATCTTCCAGGGAGGCGAGCAGTTCCGCTTTATGGATGAAACTGAGCTTTTTCCCTTCCGGAACGGTGTAGTCCAGATAATTCTCGGTGCTGTGTTCGCCCAGAGCGATCCCGGAAACGTCGAGCCCGGCTTTTTTCATGGCCATCACGTGCCTGCCCATATCATAACCGGTCTTGCTGACGACTCCGGTCTTCAAGCCCAGGGATGCCGCCGCCATGGCGGTATACGCGCACGGGCTGCCCAGTACCGGGCCGAGTTTCCTGCCGTCCCGGTACAGAATGGTCTCTTTCAGTAAATGCCCTATGACTATCGCATCATACATATTGTAAATTTTTTCCCTTTTGTCAGGTTTCCGCCGGTTCGCGGCGCTTGGCCGTGAACCGGCGGGTTATTTTTCATTCTGTTTTCTCCGCCGCGGCGTTAATTCACGCCGCTTTCAGGCGCATGCGGAGAAAAATGCGCCGGCGAATAAGGCTGCATAAAACAAGCCTGACCGCTTTAGTTAAAATGCTGCAATGCCGGTAAACTGAACATTGTGCATGTATAACGTTAGCCGAAGCGAATAAGGCTACATAAAAATAAGCCTGACCGCTTTAGCGTTCCCTTTTGCCGGCGATGAATTCGTCCATCGCTTCTCTGGCTTCGTCTTCCGACGGGTACTGTACCGGAGCGCTCTTCGACAGATAGCTCGAAGCGCTTTCGAGGACGCCGCCGATGCCGCGGTCCAGCGCCAGTTTGCAGCAGCGGATGCCGTCTACCAGGACGCCGCCGGAGTTGCAGCTGTCAACGACGCGGAGTTTGGCTTCCAGGCTGATCGGGGTGCCGCCGAAATTTTCGCCCCAGATCTCGATCCGGCAGATCTTGTCGTCGTCCAGCACTTCGAGCTGGGAGACGTTGACCGAAAACGGCGCGTCATAAGTCATGACCGCGTCCACGCCTTTTTTCTTGGAGCGGTGTTTGGTGACGCCGCGGTTCCAGTCGGTCAGGTTCCAGAAGTCGGTGTTGCCGCCGTAGTTCAGCTGATAGGACTTGCTGATCTTGACGCCGCGCTGGATGCACAGCCGGAGCAGGTCGCGGTCAAGCACGGTGCCGCCGAGCTGGCTTTTGTAATCATCGCCGACGACCGGAATTTTAGCCGCTTTCGCGCGGGCCGCGAAATCTTTGTTGTTTGCGACCAGTACCGGAATCCCGTTGACGATCCCGCAGCCGGCTTTCAGCGCCGCTTCCATGTAAAACCAGGTGGCCTGTTCGGAAGCGGTCGGCAGATTGTTGACGACCACGTCGACTTTAGCGTCTTTGAAGATCCTGGCGACTTCATTCACGTCGTCGATCGGTTTTGCATCCGAAACCTTTACGTAATGTTTGAGGTGTTCGGAAACGCCGTCCATGACCGGGCCCATCAGCACTTTGACGCCCATGAAAGGCACGTCGTAAAATTTCGCCGTGCAGTTCGGTTTTCCCCAGATGGCTTCGGACAGATCTTTGCCTACTTTGCGGGCATCCACGTCGAACGCCACTACGGTTTTTATGTCGCTGACTTTGTAGCCGCCCAGTTCGGGATGCATCAGTCCGGGAACGATTTCGCCTTCTTTTACCTTGAGGTCCTTATAATAATAAGTACCCTGAACGAGGGAATTAGTACAATTCCCGACTCCAATTACCGCGATTCTGATTTCATTCATCGCTGTTTTCTTGCACTCCTTTTTTATGAGTATTGGTTTATCTTTGTCCGTCTTCCGACGGGCGGAAAATACATGAAAAGGTGACTGATGCGGTCTTCCTCGCCGAAATAAAGCCGTCCGTCGCGTCCGGTTACCGCGGCGGCGATCTCATATCCGTACCACGGCCGTTCGCTCCGCGCCAGG
>JAQUOK010000503.1 GCA_028717165.1 Victivallaceae bacterium
AAAGATAAGGATGTTCCCGGAGGGAATCATAAATCTTCGGGGAAACGACTGGTAACCATTTAAAAGTAACCATTTATGAAAGATAATCATCAAAAACAAAATATAATTGTTGTCGGTGGCGGAATTGCCGGAATTGCCGCAGCTCTTTCTGCCGCCAAAACCGGAGTATCCGTACTTTTGATCAATAACGAAGGAAACGTCGGTGGCGACGCTTGTACCGGCATGCCAATATTAGGGGCATATTCCACTAGAGGGGAAAAATGCGTTGGCGGTGTATTAGATGAACTTCTTGCCGTCTGCAAAGGTTTTTCTGAAGCCTGCATTGGTCCGGTTTGTGATTTCAGAACAGTCTATGGCCTTTGTGTAAATCCGGAAGCATTGCGGCTGGCAATCCTGTTGCTCCTTAAAAAATACGGCGTTAAATTGTTACTGAATGCCGTCGTAACTGATACTGAATCGGTAAACGGAACAGTAACCGGAATAAAAGTGATCTGTGGTAACGGAGAAACACGTTTTTTCAACTGCCGTTATGTTATTGACGCTACTGGCAGCGGAAATATTGTCAGTAGAACTGGAGGTAAAGTATCTTACGGGGATGTTGACCGGAACATGCAGCCGGTTAGCTTGGTTTTCAGAATGGCGAATGTGGCATTTGAACCATTTTTACGCTTTATCAAGGAAAATCCCGAAGAAGCTTTGCTGGCAGAAAATCCAGTATTGGAAAGAAGCCGGGTTAAGGCGGCGGAGTTGCTTTACCGGAACGGTTATCCTTATGTCGCACTTTCCGCCAACGGCAAATTATTGGGAACTGCGCTATTGAACAAAACAATGTACCCGTGTACTGCCATGTTTATAACTCCCGTTTCCATGACGAACGGCGAGCTGTGTATAAATTCCACGCGTCTTGCCCATCTGGATGCTTCCTTGCCGGAAAATGCGTCCGGGGCTTTATTGAGTTTGGCAGAGCAGGTTCAGACTGCGATAAAATTTTTGACTTCGCAGGTTCCCGGTTTTGAAAAAGCGGTACTTTCAGGTATTGCGCCGCGGCTCGGCATACGGGAAACCGGTAGAATACTCGGAGAGTATGAATTAAAACAGGATGATATTGTTTCCGATAGAAAATTTCCGGATGGTATCGGTTTGGGAACCCATCATGTTGATATTCACGGGGCCGGAACTGAACAGACACGAATCCCAGTCAAGGACGGTGGAGCTTATGGCATTCCTTTCTCTTGTCTGATTCCACGCTATCTGAATAATGTACTCGTTGCAGGAAGGTGTATTGCTTCCGATCGGGGAGCCAACGGTTCCGCACGAGTGATGGGAACTTGTCTGGTAACGGGACAAGCTGCAGGAACTGCGGCAACACTTGCAGATAAACTTAGAATAGTTGATTTTCGTAAAATCGATATTGCGATGCTAAAAGGAGTTCTTCTTGAACAGGGAGCCATTTTAGCTTAAATAAAATCTTTCAGAGAAAACAACTTTAGACTCTAATAATGTCTATCTTGAAACTGGTTTAAATTAAGGAAATGTTATTATGTCTGCTAAACAAACCCAAACCCCTCATCCGAAAACCGAAAACACGCACCGGAAAATAAAAATTTTCAATGGCAATGTCGAAAAACCTGAAATGAATTATGTGTCCGGACTTACCGTTTACCGGGAAGAATTCTCGAACAGTAAACTCATTGGAAAATACTGGTCGGCCAACGGGCTCATCGAACATGATAAAACCCTGTCGAACTTTGGTGTAGATATGCCGTGCCAGGCGTTTTCACTTAATCTGGACGGCCAGTCACTGGAGTGGGGATGGGAGTTCATTTCTGCGAATGAATGCGAGAAAAACGGAACGCGACTAGCGGTCATTGAACTGCGTCATACGGTACGACCGGTTGCGGTAAAAGTCCACACCGAAATGGACGGCACCGCTTTTTTTAGCCGCTGGCTGGAAATTACCAACACCGGCGGTTCTCCGGCCGCCCTGTCTTCCTTGGATGTATTTTCAGGCATATTGGCTGGCGGAACGGAAATAAGCCGTTACGCCGATTTCCAGAAAACACCCTACCGGCTGGGACGGTTTACCGGCAATAACTGGGCACAGGAAGGGCGCTTTGTCTGGGAACCTTTAACCAACGGCGTAGTCAGCGGATTACAATTTATCGGGCCGTACGGAACCTGTGGTTATCAATGTCCTTATTTCTTGTTGTCTAATCGTTATAATTCCAGTTTTTTTGTATTTTATCTGGGATGGTCCGGTCATTGGAAAGCGGAAATATTATGTGATACCACACGGCAGCAGATGCTTCATGTGGGTATCGGACCGACCGCGTCCGCGCCGATGCGAATTCTGCAATCCGGCGAGACTATTACTACACCCAAAGTACATATTGGTTATCTTGCCTCGGATTTTGACGGCTGTATTCAAGCCGCCCACAAGCATATTCGCGCCTCGGTATTCCGCCGCTCCCCCAAAATGCCGAAGCCGCTCCTGACCTTTAATAGTTTCTGGGCTATGGGGCTGGATGAGTTAAACGAAAATGCAATGCTCAGCGACATTGATTCAGCCAGTGAATCCGGAGCTGAAGTGTATATGATCGATGCCGGCTGGTACGGCAAAGCATCGGACGAATGCCGCAAAGCCGGCCCTTATCCGCGCCTGATGGGAGACTGGGTTCCGGGCGAATGGTTTCCACGGGGTTTCAAACCGATTGTCGACGCAGTCCATAAGAAAGGAATGTTGTTCGGATTATGGATTGATATCGAGAAAATCGGACTGCAAAGTGAAATATATAAAGAGCATCTGGACTGGATCGTAAAACGCGAAGGGAAACTGTTTCCTCCTTTGCCTTCGGAATGTTCAGGTCTCGATTATACTCTCCCTGAGGTGAGTAAGTGGATCGAAGCGGAATTGTCACGGGTTGTCCGGGATTACCAGGTGGACGTTATCCGATTCGATGGCGGACCATTGATCGGCGAAAGGTTGGAAAGCGGTTATATTGAGAATACTTTGTGGCGGCACTACGAATTTCATTATGGCATGAAGGAAAGATTGGCGGAACGCTTTCCCGGTCTCCTTATTGAAAACTGTTGCGGTGGCGGCGGACGTCTCGATCTCGGGATTCTTTCCCGTTCCCACCGTACCCAGATCACCGATGAAACGGAAATTCCTCGTATCGTCCAGATCCTCAACGGTATTTCAATGATGCTTCCGCCGGAATTCTGCGTTATGTATACCCTCGATCGGCGCAGAAAATTCGGTTCTTACGATTTGGACTTCCTTTTCCGGGTTATTATGTTTACCGGTGCTTACCTAGGAGGGATACCGGCCCGAAGTCCCGGTTTCCAGTCAAAGTTAAAGCAGTATATCACGCTTTATAAAAACTTTATGGCCCCGTTATTGTCGGATTGTCGGGTTTATCACCATACCCCTGTAGTGCGTTTGGAAGGAGAAAAAGGG
>JAQUOK010000504.1 GCA_028717165.1 Victivallaceae bacterium
TAAAACATTTGCCACAGTATTTGTGACGGAAAACATGGTCGGTCACAAGCTCGGCGAGTTCGCGCTTACCCGCATGTTCAAACTGCATGGTGTTATAAGCGGTAAATAATCACAGATATAATACCAGCATTAAAAAAACATCCGGTATGCCGCCGGATGTTTTTTTTTAGCGGCTTCCGTTTGTTATATTGATTTTTGTATGATTTTTGTTTTAAATTGTCCGATAAGGAGTTATATTTAAGTTTAACTTTGCCTGAACCCATAAATAAAAAGGAAAGCGCATAAAGTGAAAGAAGTCAAGGTTGGAATCATCGGATTCGGTACAGTCGGCGCCGGCGTTGCCGCCAATATCCTGAAAAACGGCGAAACAATTCTCAAACGTACAGGCGTTAAATTGACGCTGGCGAGAATTGCCGACCTGGATATAACGACGGACCGCGGTGTAAGCGTTCCTGCCGGAATATTGACGACGGATGCTGCCGCGCTTATCAGGGAAGTCGATGTGGTGGTCGAACTGGTCGGCGGAACCACCGTCGCCAAGGATTTCATACTTCAGGCGCTTAGACTCGGCAAACCGGTCGTTACCGCGAATAAAGCCCTGATCGCGGAACACGGCGAGGAAATCTTTGCCGCCGCGGCTAAATCCAAAGCGGACGTCTATTATGAAGCCAGCGTAGCGGGAGGGATTCCGGTGGTCAAGGCCCTGCGGGAGGGGCTGGTCTCCAACCGTATCAAGCGCATTTACGGCATATTGAACGGTACCTGCAATTATATCCTGACCCGCATGGAACAGGAGGGGCTTGATTTCGAGACTATCCTTAAAGACGCCCAGAAACTCGGATATGCCGAAGCGGAGCCCTCCCTGGATGTGGACGGTTTCGATACCGCTCATAAAGCGAGTATCCTGGCGGCGCTGGCTTACGGCGAATGGTTCGGTATGGAGCCGATTTACGTTGAGGGTATCCGGGATATTTCCCTGCTCGATATAAAATTTGCGGAAGAGCTCGGTTACCGGGTCAAACTGCTGGCGATCATAAAACAGGTTGACAACGATGTCCAGATCAGGGTGCATCCGACTTTGATTTCAAGGGATGCCATGCTTGCGAACATTTCAGATGTTTTTAACGGCGTTATGATTGACGGCGATACGGTCGGCGAAACGCTGTTCTACGGCCGCGGCGCCGGGAGGAATGCTACCGCCAGCGCTGTGGTGGCCGACCTGGTGGACGTTGCCCTGAACCTGAAACATAATGCGGCGGAACGTATTTCCGCTTTCCGTCCCGGCTCCCAGTTCAACGAGCTGATGCCGATGGATGAGGTCAAAGCAAGATATTATCTGCGTCTGCAGGTCAGGGACGAGCCCGGGGTAATCGCTAAAATAGCGGAGATCCTCAGCCGGCAGAATGTCAGTATTTCCAGCTTTATTCAACGGGAGGAGCACCCGGAGGAAAACGTGCCGTTACTGATTTTGACCCATGAAGCCAGAGAAAAACAGATCAAGGCGGCGATTGCCGGTTTTGAAAAACTCTCTGTCGTCAGCGGAAAAGTGAAACTTATCAGAATAGAGGATATATAACCATGTCCGGAAAACATACTGTTGAAAAAATCGGCGGAACTTCGATGAGCAGTTTCGGCGATATTATGAATAACGTGATAATCGGCGGCCGTTCGGGGGCGGAACTCTACAACCGGGTTTTCGTAGTTTCCGCTTACGGCGGAATAACCAACCTGCTGCTGGAAAATAAAAAAACCGGAGAACCCGGAGTTTACGGTAAATTCGCGGAAGGCAGTGACGAATGGGAAGACAAACTGAATGAAACCAGGCAGGAAATGATAAAATACAACCGTTCTTTTGAAGCGATCGGATTGGACCGGGGGGCTGCGGATGCTTTCGTCGAGGAACGCGTGGAAGGGATCAGGGCATGCCTTAATGACCTGATGCGTTTACGTTCTTTCGGGCATTTCGACCCCAGGGATTATCTGCCTGCCACCCGTGAGTTTCTCAGTGCCTTCGGCGAGGCGCAGAGCGCTTTCAATTCTGCTGAAATATTGAAAAAACACGGAGTTAATGCGGTATTTGTGGACCTTACCGGCTGGAAGGAAACGAAAACTTATTTCATGGATGACGCCATCCGGCTGGCGTTCAAAGACCTTGATCTTTCCGCCTGCATGCCGATTGTGACCGGCTATGTCAAATGCGCCGAAGGTATTATGAACCGCTTTAACCGCGGTTACAGCGAAATAACTTTCAGCAAACTGGCCGTGCTGACGGATGCGCGGGAAGGCGTTATTCACAAGGAATTTCACCTTTGCACCGCCGACCCGAAACTTGTCGGGGCAGATAAAGTCAAGATCATCGGCAACACCAATTTCGATATCGCCGATCAGCTTTCCGACATGGATATGGAAGCCATTCACGCCAAAGCGGCGAAACTGATGGAAATGCGGAATATTCCGATCCGGGTCAAGAATGCTTTTGAACCGGAGCACGAAGGAACTTTAATCAGCCGGGATTTTGTTTCCGACCATCCCAAGGTGGACATGATCTGCGGCCGCAAGGATATTATCGCGATTGAAGTATTCGATCCGGAAATGGTCGGAGTCAGCGGTTATGACTACAGACTGCTGAAAAGTTTTGCCGACAACGATATTAATATTATCGCTAAAAATACCAACGCGAATACCATTACGCACTACGTTTCGGAAAAATCCAAAGGATTGAAAAAATGTGTCGAAAGCCTGGAGAAGCATTCTCCCGGCGCTAAAATAACTACGTGCGGAGTTGCGATTGTCGCAGTGATCGGCAGCAATATGAATATTCCCGGTTTTCTGTCGCGTGCGGCCAATGCCCTGGCGCAGGCGAATATCAACGTGCTCGCGCTTACCCAGTGCATGCGTCAGGTGAATATGCAGTTCATAATCGAACGCAGTTGTTTTGAGGAAGCCCAGATTGCTTTGCATAAGGAATTTGTGGAACGCGATTAAATTTGCGGAATTCGCAGGGCGCTTTCGTTAAAACCACGGCATCCGCCAATGCGGTCAATAGGGAGATAAAAAGTGTATTTAAGCGAACAAATTCAAGTCGCTCTCGGGGACCGTTCCTATGATATAATGATCCGGCCGGGGCTTCTCGGCCGGGCGGACGAAATACTCGGAGAATTCTGTTCAAACCGTTCCTGTCTGGTAGTGACGGACAGCAATGTTGAGCCTTTGTATTTTGACCGGCTCAAAAAACTCAAATGCTCCAAATTCGTTTTCCCGGCCGGGGAAAAACACAAAAATGTCGATACGATCACTGCCGTCTGCCGCCAGGCCGTCAATGCCGGGCTTGACCGGAAATCCCTTATCATAGCTTTAGGCGGCGGCGTCTGCGGCGATATGGCCGGTTTTGCGGCGGCGGTTTACATGCGCGGCATCGATTTTGTTCAGATACCGACGACTTTGCTGGCGATGGTTGAT
>JAQUOK010000505.1 GCA_028717165.1 Victivallaceae bacterium
ACCTGATGGCAGGAGCCGCCGGAATTGAAATGACGGAAAGCAAGCTTATCCATGAGGGAAACCGGGCGCATTTTATGACCAGGCGTTTTGATCGTGGAGATAATGGAGAAAAAATTCATTTGCAGTCTTTGTGTGGAATCGCCCATTACGATTACAATTCTCCCGGCGCTTACAGCTATGAACAGGCGTTTCAGGTAATGGACCGGCTGCATCTGGATTATCCGCAGAAAGAACAACTTTTCCGCCGGGCGTTGTTCAATGTCATAGCGCGCAACCAGGACGACCATACCAAAAATATTTCTTTTCTGATGAACCGGGATGGAGTCTGGAGGCTCGCGCCGGCTTATGACTTGACCTATGCGTTCAATCCAGAAAACCGGTGGACGTACAGGCACCAGATGCTGATTAACGGCAAGGCGGAAAATTTCAGTGTATCCGATCTGATTGAACTGGCGGAATATGCCGGAATCAAAAACGGCTCCGAAATTATAAGCCAAGTCAGAAACGCGTTGGATAAATGGTTTGATTTCGCGGATATGGCCGGGTTGATAAAATCCAGGGCTGAACGGATAGCACAGGGATTTCGCTTCCCGGATTAATGCAAACCACGGATTAAACCAATATTAAGTTAGACTCAAAATCTGGTTCCCGCAAGGGAGTGTGGGTTCGAATCCCACCTTCGGTACCACTAATTTAACCTCAAAACACCTACTTCAAGCCCTCTGGGACAAAATGTTGTGATACACCGTGATACGCCGTTTTACGCCCTGAATTAACGAATAACAAGACCATAACAAGACCAACTTTTCAAAGCCTATATTCATTGGATTTAAAGTAAGAGCTTGAGAAAATTATCAGAAGAACTTGTTGCCGCGGGATTTTCCATATCATATGTTTCCGTCGGCAAGTTGCTCGAAGAGATGGGATATACCCTACAGTCGTGCAAAAAGTCACATGAGGGCGGAAGTTCTCCACACAGAAACGAACAGTTTGAGCACATCAACGCGGTCGCACAGGAATTTATGAACGAGAACCAACCGGTTATTCCTGTTGATACAAAGAAAAAAGAACTGGTCAGCAATTTCAAGAATAATGGACGCGAGTATTATCGCAAAGGAAAAGCTCCGGAGGTGAATGTGTATGATTTCATCAGTGATTCGCAAGGCAAGGCAATTCCATACGGAGTGTATGATATCAATGCGAATGAAGGTCTTGTAAATCTGGGGTCAACTCATGATACGGCAGAGTTTGCGGTGGAGTCCATTAAGCGATGGTGGAAAATTATGGGGATAAAACGTTATCCGGACGCTCATTCAATCTTTATTAATGCTGACGGAGGTGGTAGCAACGGTTCCCGCAATCGACTCTGGAAGACTGAGTTGCAGAAATTTGCGAATGAATATAATCTTCAGGTTGTTGTATCGCACTTCCCTCCTGGAACGAGCAAATGGAATAAAATTGAACACAGAATGTTTTCAGCCATCTCAATGAATTGGCGCGGCAAAGTATTGGAAACCTTTGAAGTTATTGTGAACTTAATTGAAAATACGACTAATCGCAGTGGCTTGAAGATGAAATGCAAACTCGACTCAAGAAATTATGAGGCCGGAAAAAAAATCAGGGATTCGCAAATGCAAAAATTAAAAATGATCATTCACGATTTTCATCCGGAATGGAACTACGCAATTCTGCCACGGGAAGAAAAATGAAAAGAAGCAGTTATTTTTTAACAACTACTAAGAAAGACAATTTTTATCAAAGTTTACGTTGGAATAACCTGTAACTTCCCACAAATTCACTGTAAGTATCCGGCCAGCCCATATATGGGTTCGCCGGAGGTTTACAATTCACTGAACAGATAAAATCCCCCGAAAATATTATAATCTTTCCACTACTTCTCACATTATATTGTATTGTAATTACAAACTTCAAAAAAACGATAATGGCAAATTATGGCAAATAATTTTTCTGGGGAAAAACAGGATTTTGAACTCAAAAGCAGGTAAAAAATCAATTTTATTGAGAGGCGAGTGTCCCCACATGGGCACCAATAAAACTTTATCACCGTTATGTTCAAACAGGCATAGTTTTTTATCGTACTGAAACAGTAATGGCAAATATTGGCAAATAAAATTTATGAAAAAGTAGGTCTCGTATGATTGTCAATAATCATATATTTGAAATTTAAAATTTGCCTTCTTCTCAATATGTAAGGCTTGGTTACCAGAAAGCGTCAAATTACATCATAGACATAATTAGACATAAAAAAATGCAATTTTGTGCTCAATGGAATAGTAATCATAGCAATTCTGGCAGCAATGTTGTTGCCCGCACTGAATAAGGCAAGGGATAGAGCCAAGTCAATTCAATGCATCAGTAATCTGAAGAACTGCGCGCTTGTCGCAAGAATGTATGTGGATTCTCATGACAATATCTGGTATTCCGGCAATACAACTGTCTCTGCCAAGAACGGCTGGTCATATCAATTAACACTCGCCGGACTTATGTCCGCCAGCACTATTCCCAGTGAATTCATGGAAAATGTGCCCTCGGTCACGATTTGTCCGTCCACCCCTTATAACCCCGTGATGACGGGTCTTACCCAGGGTTATGGCTGTCCGTACAATCCCGCATTCTTTAATTTTGACGCATCCTGGCTTAGCCGTGAAAGGGTAAGCCCGATAGCCGGCAGCCGGACGAATATTTCTCCATCGGAGCGGATTTGGTTTATGGATAGTTATGCGAATAGCGGGACTAGAAGATATCCATGTGCAATTGTCTACACTTCGGGGAGTGGCGGTACAGCTTCGGAACATTATGGTTATCCATATCCGATTCATAGCGGGAAAGTTAATATAGCTTCGCATGCCGGCCATGTGGAAAGTGTAGACAAACTGGCTCTTAGAAGATGGTTTGCGCCTTTCAGCAGCTATTGCCCATCGGTAAGAGCGTACCGCCTTATTGATAGCGATACCGTGCTTGATACTCCGGTGCTTTAAGAGAAGAGAGTTGAATTATAAGCCGTTCAAATGAGTGGAAATTATCTTAGAACGGATGGGCGGCAACAGGATTGCCGGGATTGCAGATAAACTTGAAAATCACTAACAGTAAACATATATTCGGAAAAACAGGTCATGTTAAAAGATCAGTCAGGGAAAAAAAGCGGGAAATTCATGGGAAACAACTATTTGGGAGCAAAGGACTACGAGGGGCTCAGAAAAAAACTCGCCGCTTCCGAATCCGCCTGGCTTCCGCCAGTTTCGGACGGGGAATGGAAAGAATATGATTTTAATCCCGATCCTTTGGCTTCTCTTCCTTTTCTGGAATTAGCGGGCAGAATGCCGCACAAGAAAAGCGCGGATATTTCTGAATCGATTCTCGGTATCGGGTTTGAAACTCTGGACCGCCGTACCTTTGAACCGACGAAAATATTTCCTTTTCTGGCGGAATCCGGCGTC
>JAQUOK010000506.1 GCA_028717165.1 Victivallaceae bacterium
CTGCCGGCGACTTTCGATATGAAAGACAAGGTCGGCGGAAACAGAGAAGACGAAAAAGACGAAAAAGATGAAAAAAAGAAAAAGACTCCTTTTTCGGAAAAACTGACTTCTTTTTTAAAACGCAACAGTAAATCCACACAGATCAGGGAAAAAAATAAGACCAGACAGGTTCAGCATTATACGGTCAAGGATATTCCGAACCTTTTCCCTTCGGGAACCGAATTGCTCGTCCAGGTGGTGAAAGGCCCGATCGGAAGCAAAGGCGCGCGCCTGACCACAAATATATCCATACCGGGACGCTATCTGGTATTGCTGCCTTATTCCGACCATATCGGCCTGTCCAGTAAAATAGACCAGAAATCGGAACGTGCCCGGCTTAAAAAAATCCTTTCGGAACTGGATGTGCCCGACGGCATGGGCGTAATCTGCCGTACGGTCGGCGAGGGAAGAAAGGCGGTATTTTTCAAGCGCGACCTCGATATGCTGCTCGACTATTGGCATAAGGTCGAAGAGATCCTGGAAAAACATAAAGGGCCGTGCGAAGTTTATTCAGAACCTAACCTGCTTGAACGGACTGTTCGCGATCTGATGACCGAGGATATCGATGAGATCCAGATCGATAATGAGGCCGCCTGCAGTAAAATCCGCAACCTGCTCAATAAGTTCGGCGGCCGTAAAATGGCGGTCAAGGCGGCCTGTTATAAACACGCCAAACCGATTTTCGAGTATTTCAATATCAAGAACCAGATCAACCAGATATTTACCCGGGAAGTTCCCCTTCCCAGCGGCGGCTGTATATGCATAGATGAAACGGAAGCCCTCATCGCCATCGACGTCAACACCGGCAAGGGCAAACGCGCCGGGGAACAGCCGGAAGTCATCCTTCAGACCAATATTGAAGCGGCCGAGGAAATAGCGCGGCAATTGCGGCTGCGCAACGTCGGCGGCCTGGTAGTGATTGATTTTATCGACATGCGGGCCTCCCGTGACCGCGATACGATATTCAAACTTATGCGGAAACTGGTCAGGAATGACCGCGCAAAATCAAAAATACTGCCGTTGAGCCGTCTCGGTTTAATGGAGATGACCCGCCAGCGCGAACATGAAAGCCTGCAGAGTACCGTTCTGGACCGCTGCCCTTACTGTAACGGCAGCGGACATGTAAAGTCATCCCTGTCGATGAGCGTTGAAATTCAGCGGCGCCTGCATTCCCTGTTCAAAGCCCGCGGCCCAAAAGGTTTCTCGATACGCATATTCATGCATCCCGATGTTCTGGCGCGCCTGAAAAATGAAGATGCGGAACTTTTTGACAATCTTGAGAAACAATACGGCAGGGATCTGAGTTTCAGAGGCGACAGTACCATGCACCATGAAGAATTCAAACTCGTAAATCCGGATACCGGCAAAATCCTTTGAAAAGGCCGGGGACTGCCGCAACTAGCTGAAATCCCGGATATTTCGAAAATGATGCCGCCCCTGTCTCCAGGGGCGCAAACGGGGAATGGTTATTATTTCGCAACTCGGCATAAAGAGGTTTCTTCCGGAAAATTTTCACTCAGAGGGTGAATACGCGGCGGTTGACTTTTATGTACTGCCGCGGCGTCATGCCGAAATTCCGGTTGAAGCATTTCAAAAAATAGGAGTAGTTGTTGAACCCGCAGTCGGACATTATATTCCAGATATCCTTCCGGGTGTAAAGCAGTTCCTGCGCCGCTTTACGAACCCGAAGCTGGTTGATATAAGCGGTCGGGGTTTCATTGTAATATTTCCTGAGCGAACGCGTAAGATGTTCCTGGGTCCTCCCGGACAATCGGACAAAGCGTTTCAAGCCGGCAAGGAAATTTTCTTCCAACTGCATTTGTTCACGCGCTTTAATCAGCCAGCCGGGAATTTCGGTCAGCACGGGGTATTCTCTTTTCGCCAATAACAGCAGGACATCGCCGAGCATCCCCCGAAATAATGCCCGCTGCTCAAGCGGGCTGAATTTATGATTTTGAAACTGGAGAACGGCCGCCTTATTTGTCAGCGCCAGCCATAAAGCGGAATTGATGCCCTGAAGGCCGTTCGGCCAGTTTTCGGGAAGCGTCCCGAGATCATGCCGGAGAAAGTTTTCGGTATCTTTAAGGAAACCTTCCGAAAAAGTACAGTTGACGATATGGACTTTATCGCCTTTTGCCGAATTCCGCAAACCGTGCTCGTCATCAGGATAAAGAAAACACAGACTCCTTCTCTGCAAAGCGGAAGTCTGTCCGTTCAGCGTATGAATAAGCTCTCCTTCGACAACCAGGAAAAATTCATAGTAAGTATGGGCATGCAGTATAAAATTCTCATGGCCATAGAAAATATTGCTTGCAACGGAAAAATCCTGCCCCTGCCAGAATAAATCGTTAAGTATTGTTCGCGCCATGACATTTGTCCTTTTATAATATGTCAAATATCAATATAGTATATATAACGTCAATATAAAAGTAGATTATTATGAATTTCCGTTATATTATATATTTAGACGGTACGCCAGTCGCTGTTAAGCAGGATTTTTGTCGGAGCCATCTATTTAACAACATAAGTTAACAACCACCCCTCAAAGGGGTGGCTTAAAAGGTGACCCTAAAAGGGATATTTTTATTTATTGTGTCCTTTTTGGGCATGCTTAGAGTTCCTGGCACTGTTCGGCTATCTTTTGCTGTCCATAGTTTAAGCCCGGCACGGCTGAGGACAGCCGTGGCTGGAGGACATAGATATTATGAGAAAGGTGTAGCCGCCCCTGTCTCCAGGGGCGAAGAGAACGTCGTATGAGTGCTGAACGCTGAACTGTTATCAACGTTTCCCACTCTCTTTTGAGGAGTTAAGCTATATCCTCCGGGTGGGCTTGTTTACTCTCTCTTGTATGCAACTGTAAGGTTTAAGATTAAACAATTAAATGGCGAGTATTGGTAATTCAACCCCATTCGGGGTAAAAATATGCATTAATATACGCAAAAAAAACTTGCACACGGCATATTTCTCATAAAAAAGTTGCTTTAAAAATATTTTTCCCTCGCGTACAATTGTATGCGTCGGCTTTACTGCCTCGATTATAAAGCAAAATAGACTTTTTCAGTAACAACTGTAATAGGCTTCCTGATCTGCCCTGCTGAAACTCTTTTTATGACGGCGGCTTCGCATTGATAGAGCATCTTATTTTGTTTTTTCGTAATTATTCGCTCCTGTACTGTTTTTGAATAAAAGTTGTTTTTCCCTGAAAAGACTTGATTTGCCGCCAAAGGCGGAAAACGCCGGATGGGGCCGGCCGGAATTATGAGAGAAATGTTAGCGGAAAGTTAAATATTGGCATGGTTTTTGTAAGTGCTTGATAAAAAAATAAATACAGAAATATTGAAAAAAAACACAATATATTGTGGTTTTTCATTTGACTGCCCCACATTATGTAGGATTTTTAGGAAATACGGAAGGAA
>JAQUOK010000507.1 GCA_028717165.1 Victivallaceae bacterium
AGTTTGTCAAGCCCAGCTGCTTTGGCAGTGGCGGCAGCTTCGGCGGCAGAACTGTGGCAGGAATCATGGATAAGCGCTGAAACTCCGCGGGCAAAACCGGCAACCGGCGGATGATACGAAGTATCCCCGGTAAAGCAGACCGTCCCGGAAGAATGTTTATCCGTCAGTTTACAGACTAACGCTTCCTCTGTCTGGTCAATTGCGCAAAGATGCCTTGCGGAAATGGTTTTCAGCAGGATATTTTCGTCTTCATAAGTTTCTCCGGGAACGAGCGCAACCGGTTTGAGGTTGACGGCGATCTGGGGAAAACGGTCGAACTGCAGGAATTCTTCCGTCTTTTTGAGGATATACTCAAGTCTTTGGGAAGGCCCGATAACGGTTATAGGCTGTTCCTGACGATAGGTGCCGTCAACTTTTCCTATCCCCAGATAAAACAATAATTGCGGCAGGCCGAGATAATGATCATGATGCAGGTGGGTCAGGATCAGATATTTGATTTTTTCCGGAGCGAAACCGTATTCCTTCAGCTTAAGCACGTTGCACCAGCCGGTATCCACGAGAATGTGTTCATCGATCAGAAACGATGCCGTTTCTTCGCCTTTGTCCGGCATACACGCCGAAGTTCCGATAAAAAATACTTTCATTATTTTGTCCTTATTTAATAACCAGAAACAGCTTGCCGCGAGCCGTTTCAAAAGTGACTGAGAACGAGTTGTCAGTTACGGGAACTTTTTTGCCAGTGCTGATTTCAAGGACCGATTTAACCTTTTCCTTCAAGGTTATCGTGACTTTTTCAGAAACCGGATTGCGGTAGTTCGCCACATACAGAAGTACGCGCCTGTCAAGTTCCAGACCCTTGAGCCGAGCCCACTGCTGCTTCGGTTGCGCTCCGACGTATTTCCGGCCGTGCAGTATTATGTCTTCATACGGGCCCAGTTCGCTTATAGCCTCGGAAATATATTTGACGTTAAGCGGGTTAAATACCGGTATCGCTGACCAGAAAAAAACTATTTTCGACTGCTCCAGCAAAGCTTCAAAAATCTCGTATTTGAGCATAGGTTTGTCTTCGGGCATGATTTCACAGCCGGTATAGCCGGAAGTCAGGGTGGGAATGATGATTTTCCTGCCAATATAATCGTTATACATTTTGATAGTATCACCGATAAAAGCCGAATCCCACAACCGGTCGATATAGAGCATGGGCGAAATATAATCAGAACAGGCAGCAAGTTTTTTATAATCCCATAACGAATTTTCCCTGCTTTCACGCGGCGAACAGTTGCGTACTATCATCGGGATCATCATGGTCTTCCCGAAAGTATATTTACCTTTCGATTTCTTAAAACCCCGCAAATATGCCTGTCTGTAAACGCGGTAGAATTCGACCATCCGGTCACACCTGAAATCAACCCAGGCCGCATAGTGTTTGGAATACTTTTTCTTGTCTTTGACGATAGTGGCGGGCGCAACGAACGGAAGCTGATGCTCCTGCAGGCAGGTTTTGAATAATTTTACGGTATCCGGATGATAATCGATAAGGTCTTTTTGCTGGTTCGTGTTCTCGTCGTCTATGGTGATACCCAAACCGTCCGCCGCTACTTGTTCGATATAATCGCAGTTTCTGATCAAGGCCGGATCTGAAGCTGTTACGCTCAATGAAGGGCCATGGTCGATTTTGCCGTCAATGGTAATGCATTTTTTCCGGCTGTCGTTCTGGGCAAAAAAGCCCACGAAAGGAGATAATTGGCCCACTAACATAATATCGTTTTTCAGACAGGCGTCACTGAATTTATCAAACTTTTCGAGCCGTTGCCTGGTATGCCAGGGGTTGAGAATGTTGAAACCCACAAATTTCAGGGTTTTGATCATATCCGGATAATCGTAATAAAAGGAACTTATCGGTTCACCGCTTATACCGATTCGAATAGTCTTGAATGCCCTGGCTGGCTTCAGTTGAACATTGGTAAGCGATAATTTCAGCGGTGGTTGTTTTTTACCGTTGGATTCCAGGTAATATTGTCCGGAATAATCCCGTCCCGGAGTAAAACCCGCGCTTGCGGCCTGTACGTATAAAGTCGCAGTTAAACCCAGGAAATAAAAATCCACTTCATACTTATTGCACTGTTCACCGCAAAACATTTCACTGCCGGTCTTCCGCCAGGCAAGGCGATGTTCGCCCCATTTTTGCGGGTAGGCCCAGTTAACGCCGCCCCAATGCGAAGTTATCCATTTGATTTCGATGTATCGGGGCAGCAGAATATGCATTACCGCCGGTTTGTCTCCGGTTTTTATCTGGCGGTTGTTTTCGTTGTAGAACCAAAACGGGATCGGGGAAATAATTTCGCGGCTTACCCCGTTGTACCGGTACAGCGCCTTAACAAAGCTGGACACCCTGATATCGGTAAAAAACTTTTTGTCGGAAAACTTTGCCGCTTCAAATCCGGCAGGTTCGAAGGCGGCGTCATCGGTAAGCAATACTGCATCCATCAGCATTCTCCCGCGGGAAGCTATTTTCAGGCTGCCTGGGCCGCCATCGGAAGCAAAACATCCGCATTTCTGCCAGTAATATTTCCCCGGGGCGCGGTATTCTCCGCGCGCATCCGTAATTTCATTTGCGACGGTGCGAAAAGAATATATTTCCTTGTCATTATAAGAAACGCTTATTTGCGGGCTTTCCAGATAACCGTAAACCCGAAGCCAGACATAATATTTTCTCTTTATGGGAAAAAGCGAACCAGGATCGGTTTCCGGTTTGATGTTGAACATCCATTTGAAAGCGGTGTTTTTTCCGGCTATGCCGAGTCCGCCAGAAGTTTCCACTTTGTGAATGCGGGCGAAACTGAATTTAAGGCCTTCCGGAAAAATTTGTTCGGCTTCCCGCCAGACATAGATTTTTTTCGGATCAATTTTACTTTGCTGTTCAAGCGGTTGTATGGACAGGTTCCGCAGAAGAATCCTGCCTTTAAAATCATAACCCAGGACGAAAAAATAAATTTCGGCTACCGGATACGGAACAACCGTTACCGTTTCGAATTGTTTCCATCCGCCAGAAGTCGGTTCGAGCCGCATGGAGAAATGCTTGATTTTACAACTGCTGTTTTTGTCTTTGCCGGAAATATAATTAAATTTGCATTCAACCCGCAATATGCCGTTGGTTCCGAAGGAAAAATCCTCGGTTTTATACCATCCTGATATTTTGAAAGCCGTTCCCTGAGAGAGTTTCAGACCTTCACCGGAATGAATAAAGGTTGCTTTGCCATTAACGTTTTCAGAAGAAATGACAGCGCATTTTGGCTTGTCTTTACCGGCTGTTTCCATGGCCAGCCGGGAACTTCCGTTCCAGTCGTAGAGCCGCCAGTAAACGGGATGGCCGTTATATATCCTGGAAAAATCATTATTAGGCAGCAATTCCGCGGACATGCAATTCAAGG
>JAQUOK010000508.1 GCA_028717165.1 Victivallaceae bacterium
CCCATAAAGAATACAGGAAGTACGGTATTGCCCGTTTGCCGCAGGGCCGAAATCGCGGGGATTTTGTTCCGGTCCAGGGATGATATTCCAGGGTTTATCCGGAGAATAACACGCTATATGCGCTTTTGTGTAGGAGCCAATCCACATTTTGCCGTCTCCGGCACAGATACTGTCGATTTGACCGCCGCCAATTCTATGACGTCCCAGATCCGTTATTTTTCCGCTTTTTGAGTCTATCATCCAGAGATGCTGATTGATGAAAGAACTGCCGTAAACATCTCCTTGCGGACCGGTACAAAGAGAAAAAATCTTCATCTTTACCTTTTCCGAAGGACTGAGGCGGGTGGAATTTATGATCTTCTTGTTTTTCAGGTCATAACAGACGTAATCCTGGTCATTAATGGAATGAAGCAGGCTGCCGTTTTCAATCCGTTTGGGAAGTCCCGGATAAAAATTCGCGAGTTCAAGCTTGATCTTTCCGGTTTCCACGCCGCAGGAAAAGAGCCTTCCGTTGCGCGCGTCATAAAAATAAAATTTTTCGAGTGAATTGCCGGGTATTGGCTGAACGTCGGAGAGGTTCAGCGCCTGACCGTCAAGGCGGCAGGTTTTGAGATTGTGAGAACGGCACAGTTTTCCGGAAATGGCGTCAAAAATGAGGAGAACCGGAGGGGTATCCGTACTACAGGTAAGAACGGACATGCGCTTGCCCGCAAGTTCAGGTTTGGAAATGAAAGAATTGGACTGAAATTCTTCAGGCAGCACTTGCCGTTTTTCCTCGGTTCCCGGATCGTAGACGTAAAGCAGCGCCGGATGGATTACGCTGCACCACAGTTTACCGTCTGGCGCCGCGGTTACGTAACGCAGATAGTCCCGTTTTTCGTCGAGTACGGCATCCAGGGAGCAACGGCCGGTATGGGGATCGAAATGCCAAAGTTTCGATCCGGGATAGCAGGCTCCGTAAATTTTGCCGTCAGGAGCTTCCGCCAGATCCCAGATGTATGAAATACCTTCCGGCGCTTGAAAACGCTCAAGCTTGTCCTGACCTGGTTTAAGGGCATAAAGTATTCCGGGATAAACTCCGCCGCCGTAGAGCGTTCCGTTCCGGGCGGACAGAAGGCCGTAGATCCCGCCGGAAACGGATTTGTATTCCCGAATTTTTTTAGTTTTGAGATTACAGCATATTATGCCGGCAAAACCGTCACAGTAATACGCTGTCCAGAACGTATCGGTTCTGCGATCTATTATACCGAAGCTGTTGTCATAAGAGACGCTGTTTCCGATATAACCGAGCTTTTCAAGGCGGTAACGCAAGGAGCTGGTATTTGTATCCATTTTGGTTTTTTCCCCGTTTTTAAGAATTTTCGTGGGCCGGAGCGTAGCGCAGAAGGCGGTCAACGATACCAGCACAGCCACTATAAAAGACATTAATTTGTTCATGATTTTTGAGTTTTTCTTCTCAGAAATAGTTGCCTTTAGTAATTTTTGTGCGATGAAAACGAAAGGCGGATAAGCATCCGGTTGCCGGGAACGGAAAAACGCCCGGTTTTATAAATAGCGTTCCGGTTCGGCGCCTCGAAATCCTCAAGGGTGATCTCAGCTTTCGGGGTCAGGCATTCGGCGTGGTAGATGAAACCCTGAAAATGTACCTCGAAACCATGTTCGCATATTTTTATTTCGGAACTTTCTCTGCCATTGGTTTCAAGCAGCGGCACCCGGAATTCAAGCGGCCGGTTTTGAGTTTGAGTTACCTCTATCTCCACGCCTTCACGGGAAATGGCATACAGTTCGGAAACGCGGCTCGAATCATAATCATAGTCCATTTTGAGGCGAATCCGGTTTTTGCTTTCTTCCAGAACTTCGCAGGCGGCATGTAAATGATCGCCGTTCAGACCCGCCAGCCATATCCGGTTCCAGCCGGGTCCGACGGCAATATTTTCCGGAGCCGGAGGAATTGCGGTAAGGAAGCCGGGAGTCGCCGTTATCGGGGCGGACAAGGCGAGTTCGGCGGGAAATCCCGTCTTATGGATCCTTCCCAGTCCGGAAGCGTCGTAAGCAAAATCGGCGTTGGCGTCGATCTCGATATGGTATCCGCCGCAGGCGGCGAATACTTTGTGGAAACTGTCTTCCGTCGTAAAGATATATCCTCCGCATTCCGCGGGACATTTACTTTCTTTGATATTCCTGTCAGCGAGCAGCGACGCGAATCCCAACTGGCTTGCGATCAGCAGCGAATAAGCGCCGTAGAAACCGTAACCTTTCTGGCGGCCGTGCTGGGTTTCCGGCGGGAACAAATTTTTGGTGAAGTATATCGGAGTTTTGCACAAATATTTCTCAATGGAATTTACAGCGAGCGACGCGGCCTGTTTAAAAGCCCCGGCCATTAACAAATCACCTTTTCCGGCCCACCGGGCGGCTTCGAATTCGCAGATAAGCGCAAAAGTCGCCTCGTTGAAATTCTGCTGATTGCTGCGTCCGCCGAACGGACATTCCCCGGTCGGGGACTGGTAAAGGAGTTGAGCCATGCCGCCGAGTTTCAGCATTTCGTCCACCGCTTCAAAACCCTTTCCACGGTATCCGGCCCAGAGCGCGAGGCTCAAATTCATTCGGGAAACCATATCGTAGGTCATCGGGGAATGCGGGTCGTTATACATGCCGTTTTTATCGAAAAACGTTAACTGTTGTTGGATATAGCGGGCGATAAATTCGGAATTGTCCGTCAGTTCCAGTTTTTGTTTCAGCGCCTCGCCGGCGATTGCGAAGGTACAGTAATTCTGCAAATTGCTTTCCGGGCAATTGGTATAAGTACGCGCGTAAGCCGTTTCCGGGTCATAGTCCGCCAGCAGATGCTGCCAATACCGCGCCGTTTCCGGAGAAACTTCGTCTTTCAGCGCCGCGTACGCCATACAGGCTTCCTTAACGATGAATTCTCCCCACTCGGTTTTCCGGAGAAAAAGATCTTCGAGAGCGGGAGTAAGGGCCCTGGCGCACGAGTCGGCCAGGTGTCGGCTTCGTCCTTGCAGCATGAGCAGTCCGAGCGCGCCGACGTATCTGGCGGTAACGGTATTGGTTTCCTTTTTTTCGTAGGGGTCTATTATCCTGCCGGATTCATCCTGCCAGCTTACCGCTTCATTGACAATGTTTTCCGCCAGGTCGAGATAACGCGCTGCCGCGGCCGGGGCCGTTTGCCCCCGCGGGCCGGTTCCTTTTAAAGCCTGTCTGACTTTATCTTCAATGCAGGTCATTTTATGCTCCAATATCTTTGAATTGTTCTTCAAACCAGGTATAGATCAAAGTTCTTGTCGTTTTGGTAATATCGTGGCCATCGCCGTGAAAATATTGCGCGAATCTTTTACCGCAACCCATTAAGTTGTATACTTTTGCGGCCTTGAGACTGGATTCCGCGATTATTTCCGGCCAGACTGTGACCGG
>JAQUOK010000509.1 GCA_028717165.1 Victivallaceae bacterium
ATCACAAGAACTACCAGTGCCTCTATTATCGTGCATGAGTTTAACAGAGGCATTCATGATTGCCTGGAGTAAAGGAATGTGTACTACTCTGCCTCGTCAAATGGCTTCGAGTTCGAATCTCGTTTGCTGTACCATTCTCTTTTTTATTCATGTCTCTTAGCGGCAAACACTTATAACGCATATCCCGTTGTGTTAAAGGGATATACGAATTTCACCAGTTCCGGGCAAGCCTATAAAAAAAGCTGTTAATCCGCTATTTTCTCTCTGTTTGAGACGATTCTCTCTAAATCAACTGGTCGCGACCAGTTGATTTCGGGAAATTTTATTAAACTTTTTAATGACTTATAATCAAGCACTTAACCCCTGGAAATGCGGTAAAATCGCTTTCCATGGTTTGTAAAACGCTAAAGTGGACTGGTGCGAAAAACGGCAAAAACGTGTGTTTTTCGAACTTTATCTATAAATTTGAGCTTGAGCCGAAGTTTTTTCAGGAAGCCGTTTTAACGGTTTTTCCCGATAGCCTTTTTAAAATGATTTCCTTTCAGGGGAAACTTCCGCTTTGAGCGAGGTTGCCATTTTCCCTTTATCCTGTAAATTTATACGTCAGTTAGGATTTTTTCCCGGCAGTGTTTTTCTTTGAAACTTTCCTGGTGATTTTCGCCGTCGATTTTTTCCCGGTTGCAGAAGCGATTTTCTTCGGCACGGCGGCTTCGGTTTTCTTTGGTCTGCCCGGCTTGCGTTTTTCCGGCGTTGCGGTAACGGCTACTTTCTCCGCCTTTTTCGGGCGGCCGGGTTTACGCTTTGCCGGAGTTTTCACCGCTACGGCTTTTTTCGGTCTGCCGGGCTTGCGTTTTTTCGGCGCGGCTGGAACTTCGATATCGCCCTCCAGCGAATCGAGTTCGATGCCGAAAATACCGTTCAAATCATCGTCGGCAATCGCGGCCGGAGCGGCGCTGTCAATCAAAGCATCGGCGATATCAGCCGAGAACAATTCGTTCTGATCCACACCACGCAACAGAAAAAACAATTCCGGCTTTTCGTCCAGCCTGGCTCCAATACCATACAAGACCGCCGCCAGATGTTTGCACAAGTCCGCCCAGTCCGGGCAGTTGCAGTTCATCTTTATTTCCTTCGGCGACGGGAACATGCCGTCGTTTTTACGGCAGAGCAGTTCGATGATTTCAGAACTGAGTTTACCATTGATCAGATCGATCAGCGAAGCGATTTTTCCGGCGCATTCGCGTTTGATCTTTTCCCATTTTTCCGGCGGCAGTTCGTGAATAGTAATGTCGATTTCATACAGTTCCGAACCCATTACCAAGGCGGTGATTTTCCCTTTCGCGATTTTCAGGTCGATCACCGCGCCGTTGCGGACATAACTGCGGCCGCGCGGCAGGCGGTTTTCATAATCGTGATAGGATTCGATGTTGTCGCACCAGGCTTTCCCCCAGAAAGTTTTAGCTATTTTACGGCCCTCGATGACTACCGGGGAAAGTTCTTCCCCTTTGGCGGTTAAGGCCTTGATTTTTTTCTGCGCCTGCAGCTTGCGCTGCCCTGCGGTAACATATTCCGGATAACCGTAATCATAATCGCTATACCTGTTCCAGCGGGACATTTTTTATCACTCCTTTATAAAATTGATTTTACGTCAAGTTCGACAAATTTCAGTAATTCTTCGTTGTTCATATCCGTCAACAGCTTTTCCGCTCCCTCGCTGAGCAGCGAATCCGCCAGGTCTTTTTTCTCATCGATCAGGGCGTCGATCTTTTCCTCCACGGTTCCCCGGCAGATGAATTTATGCGCCAGGACATTGCGGTGCTGGCCGATACGGAACGCCCGGTCGGTCGCCTGGTTCTCGACCGCCGGATTCCACCAGCGGTCAAAATGCACCACATGATTGGCGGCGGTCAGGTTGAGGCCGGTTCCGGCGGCTTTCAATGAAAGCACGAAGAACGGCGGACCGGATTCCTGCTGAAATTGTTCCACCAGTTCCTGACGTTTCTTGATAGAGGTGCCGCCGTGCAGTATCAATCCCGGCCGCCTGAAGCAGCGCGACAGGTGTTCATGCAGCGGTTCGGTCATTTCCCGGAACTGGGAGAATACCAGCATTTTTTCCTGACGGGAACCGATTTCCTCGGCGATCTCCGTCAGCCGGAGAAATTTTCCGCCAGATTCGGGATTGTATTCGCCGTTGCCGGAAAACTGCGCCGGGTGATTGCATATCTGCTTGAACATCATCAGGTATTTGAAAACCAGCCCCCGCCGCTGAATATCGTCGCTTTCCTTGAGATCTTTGAGTTCCCGGGCCATTTCCCTGACCGCCTGTTGATAGAGTACGGCCTGCGCTTTGGCCAGCTGGCAGTATACCTTCATTTCGGTTTTATCCGGCAGATCGGAAATGATACGTTTGTCGGTTTTCAGGCGGCGCATAATGTAGGGTCGGGTCAACTGCCGCAACGGCGCGTAATTGACATTGCCGTCCTCACCGTTGAGCTTTTTGACGAAATCCTTGAAGCCAGTAAGATTGCCCAGCAAACCGGGACTGATGAAATCGAATACGCTCCAGAGGTCGCTGATGCGGTTTTCCACCGGCGTACCGGTCAGGGCCAGACGGCGCGCACTGCGCAGGGCGCGAACCGCCCGGCTTTGTTTCGAATGCGGGTTTTTGATCGCCTGGGCTTCATCGACTATGACCGCCGTCCAGGTAATTTCCCGCAACGGTTTCAGGCGCGAAAGCATGCCGTAAGTGGTAACTACCGCGTCAAACCGCCGTAAAAAAGTTTGCGGATTGGAGTTGAATTTTTCCATGTCATCGTTGTTCAATGCCATCGGGTGCAGGATGCCGAAGCACAGTTCCGGGGTGAATTTCTCCGCTTCCTTGCGCCAGTTCTGCAGCAACGAAGCCGGAACCACCAGCAATGCCGGAATTTCGGCGGTATCGCCGCGCCGTTTCAACAGAGACAACATGGTCAGCACCTGTAAAGTTTTGCCCAGCCCCATGTCGTCCGCCAGGCAGCCGCCCAAACCAAGTTCGGTCATACGCCAGAGCCAGCGCACGCCGTCGAACTGGTAAGGGCGCAGGGTTTTCTGTAATTTGCCCGGTAGTTCCGGCAGAGAAATACGTGCCGGGCTGTCCAGTTCCGCCAGCAGTTCCCTCAGTTGGCCGGAAGCGTTGACGGAACAGAATTCGCCGTCGATTTCCGGCATGTCGGCGGAATCCTTGAAATTGGCTCCGGCCAGCATCCGCAGGCCCTGGACAAAGGAAAAACCGGCTTCGGCAACTTGGGCGGCTTCATCCCATTGCCGCAGCAGTTCTCTGATCTTGTCCGGTTCGGCCTCGACCCATTCGCCCGTGATTCGCACCAGTCCGCCATCGGAATTAAGCAACTGCTTCAGTTCATCGCGGCTGAGTTCCATGCCGTTGAGAA
>JAQUOK010000510.1 GCA_028717165.1 Victivallaceae bacterium
CGTCAGCAACGGTCCCCTGAAAGGGAATTCTATTTCCAAACTGGTCAGACACTACGGGAAATCCCTGCTCGGCAGTAAGTATACCGGCGGCCGCTTTCCTCTGCTGGTGAAGATTATCGACGCCGGGGAACGCCTGTCATTGCAGGTACATCCGGATGAACAGGCCTGCGCCCGCCTGGGCGGCGGCGCTGAACCGAAAACCGAGATGTGGTATATACTTCATGCCAAACCGGGCGCGAAAATAATGGCCGGGGTGAACTCCCGCAGCACCAAACAGCAGTTGCTAAGCACCATCCAGACCGCGGACGCGGAAAAACACCTGCAGATTTTCCAGTCCGCTCCGGGGGACGCCTATTTTATCAGCAGCGGCACGCTTCACGCTATCGGCGAAGGCAATCTGCTGCTCGAAATCCAGCAGAACAGCGATACCACCTACCGGGTCAGCGACTGGGGCCGGTTAGATGACAACGGCAAGTCGCGAGAACTCCATTTTGAGCAGGCCCTGGAATCGATTAACTATATAAACCGTACTTCCCCGCGTATTCCGGGAGTTGTCGGCAACGTCAACCATAACCGCAAATTTCCCGTTGTCAACCGCTGCCGTTTTTTTCAGGTCGATGACTTGCGGCTGGTCGGTGAGTGGAATGAAAACACCATCGCCTCCAACAGTTTTCACCTGATAAGCTGTATCAATAAAAATATCCGCATAAACTCTGAAGATAACGATCTCGAACTGTTTCCCGGCCAGACCTGTCTGGTTCCGGCCTGCCTGGGCGCTTACCGTATTGTGCCCGTGGAATCCGGGGAAACCGATGTCCTTAAAACCACTCTTTAAATATAAATAAAATCCAATATGAACTCTTTTCAATGCCTTGATGAATTCACCGTTTTTCTGCGGGAGGAATTTCCGCAGGCGAAGCTTCCCGAAAACTGGAATATCACACTTGAAAAATGTCCGCCGAACATGAACGGCGACCTGACCATAAACTGTTTCCGTTTCGCGAAAGATCTTCGCTGTTCGCCCGATAAAACGGCGGATAAGGCCCTGGAGTTTTTCCGTCGCCACCGCGATGTTGCCGCCGCGGAAAAAATAAAAGCCTTCGTCAATATTACTCTGGCTCCGGGGGCGGTTTACCGCGATTCCGTCGCCCGCCCGGATTCACTGCTGGCGGCTTCCCGCCTGCCGGACACGGAAACCAAAAGAGTTTTGATCGAATATTCGGCCCCGAACACCAATAAGCCGCAGCATCTCGGACATGTCCGCAATAATACTCTGGGAATGAGCCTGACTGCCTTGCTGGCGCGGGTCGGACACGACGTCATCCAGATAAATCTCGTCAACGACCGCGGCATTCATATCTGTAAATCGATGCTGGCCTATGCGCGTTTCGGAAACGGCGTTACGCCGGAATCCAGCGGGATCAAGGGGGATCATCTGGTCGGAGACTTCTACGTGAAATACAATTCGGCGCTGAAAGAACAACTGGACGAACTGCGCGCGGCAAAACCTGAACTGCATAATGAAAGCGATGAAAAACTTTTTCTCGAAACGGAAATCGGGCAGGCCACCCGGAAAATGCTTCAGGACTGGGAAGACGGCGATGAAGAAGTGATCGCCCTCTGGAAAAAAATGAATTCATGGGTATTGGCCGGATTCGACCAGACCTATAAACGTATGGGGATCAGATTCGACCATACCTACCTTGAAAGCGAAACTTATCTGCTCGGCAAGGACATTATCGCCGACGGGCTCGCACGGGGCGTGTTCCAGCGGCGTGAAGACGGCGCGGTAACTATCGATCTCGGTAAAATGGGGACGAAAGTCGTCCTGCGTTCCGACGGCACCAGCGTTTATATTACCCAGGATATCGGAACGACTTTGAAAAAATATTCCGATTACGAACCGGATGAACAGATATGGGTGGTCGGCGACGAACAGATCCTGCATTTCAAAATGCTTTTCGAAATCATGAAAAAGCTCGGTTATCCCTGGGCTGACGACCTTCATCATCTGTCTTACGGTATGGTCAATCTGCCGAGCGGAAAAATGAAAAGCCGCGAGGGAACCGTCGTTGACGCCGACGATCTCTTTGACGAAATGGTTCATTTGGCCGGCGAGGCCTGCAAAGAACGTTACGGCGACAGCGTTTCTCCTGATGAAATAGCCGGACGCGCGGAAATCATCGGTATGGGCGCATTGAAGTTCATGCTGCTGAAATTCAACCCGAAAACGACAATGCTGTTTGATCCCGAATCCTCGGTAAAATTTGAAGGCGATACCGGGCCTTATGTCCAGTATGCCTGCGCCCGGATCAATTCCATCGAGCGCAAAGCCGCGGAACGCGGTCTCAAGTTCGCGACGGATGCGGTTAACTGGGAGCTGTTGTCCGCCGAAGAGGAAAAGGCGCTTGCCGTTACGGCGTTTTTCTATCCGCGGGCTTTACAGCTTGCCGCCGAAAAAATGGATTGTTCGACCCTGGTTGACTACCTGCTGGAACTGGCGAAAGCATTTAATCGTTTTTACCGGGAATGTCCGGTGCTTGCCGCCGACAGCGAAGAACTTGCCTGCGCCCGGATGGCGTTGTGCCACGCGATACGGGAAATCCTGACCGACGGGCTCAAGACCCTGACCATTCAAGTACCTGAAGCCATGTAGGGTTAAGTCAAACGTCTAATGTCGCTTACGCCCCTGGGGACAGGGGCGGCTACATCATTTATCTTTTACCTGCGTCTCCCGATGAAGCCACGGCTGTCCCCAGCCGTGACATGGGTCAACCAACGATTGACTTAACAGTAGGCATTATCCCTTAAAGGAAAATTGAAATGCCTGGCGGGCGCTGACGTCCTCTTTTATCTTGCTGATGAGCATATCCGGGATTTCGATGCTGGTTTTGATGACTGCCAGCGAATTACCGGCTTTTAGATCCTGGGGAGCCCGCAGATCGATGATGTTTATATTCTTTTCACCGAGGATACTGGCTATTTTCCCGATGACGCCCGGCTGGTCGGTATATTCGACGAAAAGATTATGCCCGGTCGGTTCGAGGTAAAGTTTGTCGAAATTTTTCAGTCTGGACACCATTAAATTGTTTTCCGTGATCGTCCCCCGGACACTTGCCTGGGCAACGGTTTCATCGCCGGCGAAAAGATCGATGGTCATTGCTTCGCCGTAATTTTTACCGTCATCGATATCCCGGTTGATCAGCTCAATACCGCGCGATCCCAGAAAATCTTTCGCATCGGAAGTGTCCTGGTAGAGGTCGAATTCGGAAGAGATCGCCGCAGCGATAGGCGCAGTCATCCACGCGGCGTATTGGTTTAGTTCACCGTAGAAACTCGTTTCAACCCGGGCCGGATGTTTGTCTTTGCCGAGATACCCCCTGGCAATCGAGGTCAGCACGAAAGCAAGGCG
>JAQUOK010000511.1 GCA_028717165.1 Victivallaceae bacterium
GTCATGACGCGGTTGGCGAACCTGCGTTAATATAACTTAGGAGGTTTTTTCTGCATACTTGTATCTAAAGATTTTTAGCCACTCTCCGGCTAAGCCGGAGGTATTTTTGCCCTTAAGGAGGACAAAAGAAAGCGGAACCGGCAAGGGTTCCGCTGAATTTTCCTGAAAAACAAAAATCAATCTTTTGATTTGGTTTTGGGCAGGCCGAGAACTTTATCTTCCGGAATTTTACCTTCGGCCTTGAGAGCGTCGAGACGTTCAAAACGTTTCATTACATTGCGTTTCTTGCGGATTTTACCGCTGACGCGCAAACTCGGATGTTGTGACATCTTATTACCTCATATATTAAAATTATTCATATCATAGACTGAGCTTATACAATGCCGCTTTTTTCCGATATTTCAAATGGGAAAATGAAAAAAACGCCGAAATAAAAGACGGCTCGTCTGAAAAGGACGAGGCTGACAGAAGTCTTGCTTAACAGCGATTGGGACTCCTGGGACGGTTGAGACTTTTGAATTTAACCTCAAAGTCCCAAGCGTCCCAAGTATCTCAAAGTAAACAACCACGCCCGGAGGACGCGGCTTTATAAAACTCAGTCAAACAAAAACGCCGGCAGCGAAAAAGTTGCCGGCGTTTTTTAATTGTAAGCAGAAAATCAGTACTCGCGCTCGCGCCTGAAACCGCCACGGTCTCCGCCGCGGTCTCCGCCGCGCTCTCCGTGTCCCCTGAATCCGCCGCGGTCACGGCGTTCCTGACGAGGACGGGCTTCGTTCACGATTACACTGCGGCCTTCAATTTCCTTTCCGTTCAAAGCTTCAATTGCAGCTTTGGCCGCTTCTTCGTCACTCATTTCAACAAACCCGAAGCCTTTAGAACGCCCTGAAGCACGATCTATAATAACTCTGGCACTGTCAACTTCTCCGTGAGTTGCGAATAAGGCGTTCAAATCATCATCCCTCATCGAATACGCCAAATTACCGACATACAAATTCATACTATCCCTCCTTCCAGGATTAATATTTTGCCGTCCCCCTAATTAGTTACTTACATAATGGTCTGGTACAGTTTCTGGTTTGAAATTAAATTTGACAATGGAGGGAGTACGGCAGAACCATCAGTCAGAATAATATCACAGAACGCTGTTTACTTCTCATCATACAACAAGAAAACCATATTTCCTTAATAAAATTGGCACTCTCAATTAAAAAAAATCCAATCTTTTTCTAGATTTTAACATAAAAAAATTTAAAAAGCAACTTTTTTTAACCTTTTTTTAATTTTTTTAGGCAAAAAAGCCCTTCAGGCAAGTTCAATTCCCACCAGAAGGGCTCCAGTTCAGTTCAAAATACCGTCTGTTCAGCGTCAGACCACGTAGGTGCTGGAAGTGGTGTTCCCGCTGTGTTCAGTCCATGCAGTATGGAAGAAACGGCCGCGCGGCTTGTCCACCCGCTCATAGGTATGGGCGCCGAAAAAGTCGCGCTGCGCCTGGAGCAGATTCGCCGGCAAGACTTCGGAACGGTATGAATCATAATAACAGAGAGCGCTCGAAAAGGCCGGTACCGGAATACCGTTCAGTGCGGCGGTCGCAACAACCTTGCGCCATGAATCCTGACATTCCGTGATGATATTATTGAAAAAATCATCCAGCAGCAGATTGAGGAGCCCCGGATTTTTATCGAACGCGGCTTTTATATCGCCGAGGAAACGGGCGCGGATAATGCAGCCGCCGCGCCACATTAACGCAATATCGCCGTAATTAAGTTTCCAGCCGTATTCTTCAGCCGCCAGCCGCATTAATTGATATCCCTGAGCATATGAACAGATTTTTGAAGCGTACAGGGCTTTGCGGATGTCTTCAACGAAAGCGGCTTTATTGCCGTTAAAATCAGGAGCCGGGCCGCTCAGGACTTTTGCAGCGGCGACGCGTTCCTCTTTAAGCGCTGAAAGACAGCGGGCGAAAACCGCCTCCGCGATCGTCGGAGAAGGAGAACCGAGATCCAAAGCGCTCTGGCTGGTCCATTTGCCGGTTCCTTTCTGCCCGGCGGTATCGAGGATAACGTCAACGACCGGCTTTCCGGTTTCCGGATCGTTCACGGCGAGAATATCCCGGGTAATTTCAATCAGGTAACTGTCAAGTTCGCCTTCGTTCCAGTCAGTAAACACCCGCTGCATTTCCGGAACGTCCATTCCGAGGCAGTTTTTCATCAGGTTATAAGCCTCGCAGATCATCTGCATATCGCCGTACTCAATACCGTTGTGAACCATCTTCACATAATGTCCGGCCCCGTCACGGCCTACCCATTCACAACACGGGCTGCCGTCTTCAACCTTAGCGGCGATCGCCTGAAAGATCGGTTTGACCGCTTCCCAGGCCTGAGGCGAACCGCCGGGCATTATCGAGGGACCGAGCAATGCGCCTTCTTCGCCGCCGGAAACGCCGGTACCGATATAGAGCAGCCCCATCTCCTCAAGTTTTTTAGTACGGCGAATGGTATCCGGGAAATGGCTGTTGCCGCCGTCAATAATTATATCGCCTTTGTCAAGGTGGGGAGCGATCATATCGATAAAGCTGTCGACCGGCGCTCCGGCTTTAACCATCAACATGACTTTGCGCGGACTTTCGAGATTTTCGACCAGTTCCTCAATGGAGTGACAGCCGATAAAATTTTTCCCCTTACCGCGCCCGGTGATAAAATTATCGACTTTCTCAGTCGTACGGTTGAAAACCGCCACGGTAAAACCTTTGCTTTCCATATTCAAAACGAGATTCTCGCCCATTACCGCGAGACCGACCAGACCAATATCAGCTTTTTTACCCATTTTTCATCCTTTATTTTTTAATTGAACGTAAAAATCCGTTTAAATTCCTAATAGTATAAACCCGAATCTTTGTAAAACAACTTAACAAAGCAAAAAAGATGAAATTTTTCTCTTGCAGATTTTAAATTTCAAATAAAATTATTCCGTCCATTGAAAAGCAATGTCCTGAGAAGTATTTTACTGCTTCTTTTATTTGAAATTAAACAGTCGTACAAAATAAACGCCGTGTGCAAGTTTTTTTTCGACATTTTAGCCTCGGAGAGGAAACGCACCGCAAACGGTTAACGTATCTCGTGGGGACACTCGCCCTCCAGGAAATGTGTAATGCGGCGGTATTCGAAAACAAGCCGTATCCCGGCAGGCACAATAAAAAAACTTGCACACGGCGTAAAATAAGATATTTCCCACTCAAGGGCTGCCGGCAACTTGATGGTACAGGAATTTGTTGTTTTGACCGGATAAAACAGGATAATACAAGATAAAGACCGTTGTTTAAGCAGTAGTCCCGAGAGCAGCCTTGCTCCGGCACCGGGAGTCTTAAAGGCGGATATAAACTTTACCGGCCACAGATCGGAAGAGCACAC
>JAQUOK010000512.1 GCA_028717165.1 Victivallaceae bacterium
TGGAACTGAGTGGAAGTTCGATCAAAGGCCCCGCTGATTTATCGAGTTTTTCCAGGAGTTCCGCCAGCAGTTTTTTTTTCGTCCGCGCCGATCAGCAGGACTTTGTCCGCCTGTTGCTGTTCAAGCATGATTTCAGCAGCAAGCAAGCCTTTTGCCCAGGAGTTGTCAAAACCGACAACAGTCAGGGAAAACGCGTCGATTCCGCAGAAAATTGAAGTATAGGCCGCGGCCGCGTTGTGGACGGAATGCGAGAATTTGGTCGGGGAAACCTCCGCCCCGGAATAATCGATAAGGTCGCCCAGAAAAGAAAATGTCGTTTCATGCGGCCCAAGCGCGGTGACAACGATGATCCCGCAGTTATCCGTTTCCATATCCGAACCCTTCAGGGCTTCGTTGCCGGCAATCATGCACAGCCGCGAAAAACGGTCGGCGCGCCGCAGGTCGCGCGGGAATTTATAGGATTTTATGATTTCGTCGTCTATTTCCGGCGCCGGGCTTGAAGACGCGCAGGTTTGCCGGAGCGCCTGCAATCCGATCCCTTCTCCAGAAATGAAGCCGATTCCGCTGATAAACATCATAAAACCCTCTTTAATATAAGCGCACTGTTGCAGCCGCCGAAAGCCAGCGACGTTGACAAGGCATAAGCGCTTTTTACCGGAGTCCGTTTGCTGACCGGGACAATGTTAATGTCAGATGCTTTGCTTTCAAATCCGGCGCTGGCGGAGATTTCGTTTTTCATAAGCATTTGAGCGGTGAAGATGCATTCTATCGCCCCGGCCGCACCCAGCGTATGCCCGGTAAAACGCTTGGTGGACAGGAAATCGATGCCGTCGCCGAAAACCGTCTCCAAGGCCAGGGCTTCACTGCTGTCGTTGCTGTCCGTCCCGGTGCCGTGAGCGTTGACGAAAGCTATTTCTCCGGGAAAAAGCTCCGCCTGTTTCAACGCTTTGCAAATAGCGCTGACCAGGCCGGAACCGTCGGGTTTCGGCGCGGTGATGTGGTATCCGTCCGCCTTTGAGCCATAGCCGGAAAGCAGAATTTCCGGTTTGACGCCCCGGCGCTTCGCGTGTTCCTCCGCTTCCAGAATGACGATTCCGGCGCCTTCGCCCAGGTTCAGGCCATGCCGCTCCGCGTCAAACGGCCGGCACGGCGCCGGGGAGCATACTCCCAGGGAATTGAAGCCGGTCAGAGAAATAAGGCTCAATTCATCCGCGCCTCCGGCAATAACAAGATCACAAACCCCGTTTTTTATGAGCAGCCCCCCCAAACCTATCGCATCGGCTCCGGAAGCGCAGGCATTGGCGATATTCAGAGCGGGACCGGAAAGCCCGAATTCGCGTTTTACGGCTTCCGCGAGGCTGGAATTGACAAAGGTACGCAGGGGCGCGTCGTCAGGGTACCTCCCGGCGCGCAGTTCCCGGTAATACTCCAGTGCGTTCAGCTGGCATGCCACCGTGGTTCCGAGACAAACCCCAACCCTGAATCCGGGAAGCTCATTCCGGTTCAGCTGCGCGTTATCCAGGGCTTCACGCAAAGCCATATCGAGGAGAATTCCGGTTATCTGTTTTTCCCCCGCACCGGAAATTCCGCCGAGTTCAAAAACCGGCAGGGATAAATTATCGGCAATCCGACGGGAAACTTGAGGCGTTTCAGGACGTGAAAAGAGTTTTTCGAGGGAAGCTGACAGTCCGGTTCCCGCGGCTGAAACGCATCCCATTCCGGTTATAGACGATAATGCCATTAAACGGTATCCCTGAAATTATTCAGTGCGGTTGTCGAGAATATATTGAGCCAAGGTCCTGACAGAGGTGAAAACTTCTTTTTTCCTGCTTATATCTTTTGTGGATATTCCGTACTCGCGCTGCAGCATAACCACGATTTCGACCGAATCCAGGGAGTCCAGCCCCAAGCCCTGTCCGAACAGGGCGTCATCCGTGCCGATCTCTTCCGGCATAACATCATCCAGAGACAGCCATTCCACTAATTTGGCCTTAAGTTCTGCGAACATCTTTTCTTTTGCCGCGCTATTTGCATCGCTCATTACAGTTTATCCTTCGAATAAGATCAAAACTCAGATACGGAGTATATCATATTTTAACTGAAAATCAAGTTTTTTCAGTTTTAAAGTCCCATACGTCCTGAAACAGAAAACATTGAAACGGGTATTGTTTCGCCTTATTCTCCAGTTCCCTGACATATTCCCCGACGTACGGGCTCATGATTTCGGCCGCGTTTTTTTCGCCGCGCAAAACCGGATAGATAAGCTTGCCGAATGAAACTTTCAGGATGTCGTGTTTTTTCCCCTTTCTGACGACGAAGAGCGGTATCACCGGACAGCCCAGTTTTGCGGCCATGAAAAACGCCGTATACGGGAAACGCGCGCGCGCGCCGAAAAAACGCACTTCGGAAGTCCGGTCATTCATCGCGCGGTCCGCCATTATGCACACCACGTGGCCGGTCCTGACCGCTTCCATGACTTCCAGCATTCCGCCCATTTCGGAATCGGTTGAAATTACCCGCATTTTGTCCTGGGCCGGGTTATGTCTGAGGGCTTCCAGAACAGCTCCGTTCTGCTCCGGCTGCATCAGGAAACTTATCGGGCGGCCGAGGTCATTCTGCAGATTGGTCATTGCCGTCTGCCAGTTGCCGAAATGCGAGGTTATGATGATCATTCCTTCAGGGACGCTTTCCAGATACTGTTTTGCCCGTTCAAAATGCTCGAATTCAAGGGAAACCCGGTTGCTTTTCACGTTAGCGGCGCAAATCACCAGCGCCTGCCCGTTGCTGACGAATATCCGGTACACGTACCACATTTTCCGCAACCGGCCGGCTTCCGGGAAACGCCGCCGGACATAAGGCATTGCCGCCTTTACTGCTTCCCGGTCGAATATGACGTAATAAAGACATATTACCCAGACAAATTCGCACGGGCGGTTTATACCGAAAACTTTCAGGGCCCAATGAAAAAAACTTATCCCGAATTTATTTCCGCGCCGGGCGCTAAGCGGAACATTTGTCATTTTTCCTGATCCTCCCCGATATTACACTAGCCAGAATATAAGTTATGCCTCCGGTAATTACCGCAAAAACGGGAGCGGCCGCCAGGGAACCCAGCCACCATTCGAATATCCGCAGCGGCAGTTGTCTGACCAGAGTATCGAAGTTCGCTGTGAGCAGCAGTTTCCCGTTAAGCAGCCAGTAGCCGAGCTCGACACACAGAACCGGAGTAAAAGGCGGCATGAACAGGTGCTGGATATTGAACGCCATTATTCTGTTCAGGTGGAGCCGTAACTCAAAATAAAGGATCGCGACGGAATGAAAGCCGGGAATCGGCAGTACCGCCCAGAAAGCGCCGAGCGCCGCCGCGGCCGCCAGGCCGCCGGG